>NZ_CAWURG010000048.1:0-40599 GCF_963924895.1 uncultured Sphaerotilus sp. | reverse complement strand
CATCCCCGTGCGGGACATGCTGATGGTGCGCAACAAGATGAAGGCCAAGGAAGCGGCCGGCGGCAAGAAGACGCTGCTGCTGGGCCCGAACTGCCCGGGGCTGATCACGCCGGAAGAGATCAAGATCGGCATCATGCCGGGTCACATCCACCGCAAGGGTCGGATCGGCGTGGTGAGCCGTTCGGGCACGCTGACGTATGAAGCCGTGGCGCAGCTGACCGAGATCGGTCTGGGCCAAAGCTCGGCAGTCGGCATCGGCGGCGACCCGATCAACGGTCTGAAGCACATCGACATCATGCGGGCCTTCAACGACGATCCGGACACGGACGCCGTGATCATGATCGGCGAGATCGGCGGACCCGATGAGGCCGAAGCCGCGCTGTGGTGCAAGGCGAACATGACCAAGCCGATCGTGGGCTTCATCGCCGGCGTGACGGCTCCGGCCGGCAAGCGCATGGGCCACGCTGGCGCGCTGATCTCGGGTGGTGCGGACACGGCAGACGCCAAGCTTGCCATCATGGAAGAGTGCGGCTTCACCGTCACGCGCAACCCGTCCGAGATGGCCAAGCTGCTCAAGGCGCTGCTGAAGTAAAGACCGCGCCAGCCAAGAAAAAGCCACCCCGCGGGGTGGCTTTTTTCATGGTGACGCGGTCAGGATCAGCCGTTGGTGATCGCCTTGTCCTTTTGCATGTCGATCTTCGGCGCGGTCCGCACGCTCAGCCACATCGTGAATGCCAGGATGCCGATCACCGCGCCGAGCGAGGCGAACACCGGGATCTTGACGATGTCGATCAGCAGCATCTTCGTGCCGATGAAGGCCAGGATGACCGCCAGACCGTAACTGAGCAGGTGAAACTTCGTTGCCATCGCCGCCAGCAGGAAGTACATCGCGCGCAGACCCAGGATGGCGAAGATGTTCGAGGTCAGCACGATGAAGGCATCGTCGGTGATCGCGAAGATGGCGGGGATCGAGTCCACCGCGAAGATCACGTCGGTGATGCCCACCAGCGCGATCACCAGCAGCAGCGGCGTCGCGATGCGCTTGCCGTTCTCGACCGTGAAGAACTTCTCGCCATCGAACTCCTTGCTGACCGGCAGCACGCGGCGCAGCAGCTTCAGCGCCGGGTTGCTCTCCAGATCAGGTTCCTGACCGGCGGCCCACCACATCTTGATGCCGGTGATCAGCAGGAAAGCGCCGAACAGGTACAGCACCCAGTGGAACTGCGAAATCAGCCAGGCGCCCACCAGGATCAGCACCGTGCGCAGCACCATGGCGCCGATGATGCCGATCATCAGCACCCGCTTCTGGTACGTCGGTGGCACCGCGAAGTAGGTGAAGATCATCAGGAAGACAAAGATGTTGTCGACCGCCAGCGATTTCTCGATCAGGTAGCCTGTCAGGAATTCGAGCGCGCGGGTATTGGCGACCTCGGTCCCGTGCTCACGCCAGGTGGCCCACCACAGCAAGCCATTGAACGCCAGACTCAGCGCCACCCACAGCACCGACCACCGTATCGCTTCCGGTACCGACACTTCGTGCGCGCCCTGCCGGCGCAGCACCACAAAGTCCACGAACAGGGCGAGCAGCACCACCGCCCCGAAAAACAGCCAAAGCCAATCTGGCGCCATTGTTTGCATGACCACTCCGATCCAGTTATTGAGGAGAACAACACTGGCGAAGTGGCTGCTTTCGGCGCAGAACATGACGGTCGGGATTGAACCTGGACAGCCACTTCGCGCCGAAAGGTCTGGCGGTGGACACAGCGACAAGCGTCACTTGGGTAGCACCTGCGAACCCGGGTGACTGGCCGTGATGGCGGCGGTCACCGTACTGACGGGATGCGCGATGGCAGGGCGCCATCTGCTACTCCCCTTTCGACGTCGCTATTGTCTGGGGAACCCGCCTGTCCACAGAGAACATGCGGGTATTTTGAGTGCCGAACAAAACGTGATGCACATCACAAACCACCGCGGGACGTGTATGCTGATGTGCATGGTCAAGCTCTTCGCCCGCTGGTTTCTTCTGGCTGCTGCCCTGCTGCTGACGGCACATTTTTACCCGGGCATCCAGGTCGAAGGCTACAGCGCGGCGCTGGTGGCTGCGCTGATCCTGGGCCTGCTGAACACGGTGCTGCGCCCGGTGCTCATCGTGCTGACACTGCCGGTGACCGTCGTGACACTCGGCCTGTTCCTGTTTGTCGTGAACGCGATGGTGTTCTACAGCGCAGCGTGGCTGCTGCCGGGTCTGCAAGTGGCCGGCTTCGTCGCAGCCATGGTCGCATCGCTGCTCTACAGCGTCTGCGGCATCATCATCGACACGGTGCTGGAACGCGTGTTCGACGAAAACTGACACTGACGCCCACAGCCCCGCGTCAGTTCTGCGAGCCGTTGCGCTCCTGCTCCATCTCGATGCGGCGCTGCTGCTCGATCACCTTCAGGCGCGACTCGATGATCACGCTCTCCATCGACTCCACCGCCCCACTGCTACGCGCCTGCCGCTGACCCGCGCGGAGGCGATCGACCGCACCAGAGAGATCGCCCTGCGCAAACCGCGCCTCGGCATGCGCGCGCAAGGCCGCAAGCGGCGCCCCCAGACGCTCGTTCACCTGTGCCAGCGCCAGCCAGGCGCCCGCGTCGTCCGCGTGCAGCGCCACCCAGGTCTGGAGTTCCTCGCGGGTACGGGACACCAGCGCAGCCTCGGAGCCGGGCAGCGTCGCCAGCCGCGCCCCCAGCAACAAGCCCGCCCGCGAGCCGTCCAGCACCCCGATCGACAGCACACGCGCCGCCTCAACCGCCTGCCCGCGCTCCAGCAGCGACTCGACCTGCAACACCTGCACCACGCGCAGCACCGCTTCGCCCTGCGGAGTGGCCAGCGCGCGTGCACGGGCCAGCGCCGCATCGGCGACACGCCAGTCCTTCAGCCGCGTGGCGGCGACCGCCGCAGCGCAGGCGGTGGCCAGCGCCTGGGGCGTCTGGGCGGCGGCCGCTGCGCTGGGCACACCGCCACCCGACAGCCGCGCCAGCGTCTGCGTGCGGCCATCCATCCAGGCGCGTGCCCGTCCCTGCATCGCGGCATGCAGCCACTGTGTCGAGGCGGCCGCCGCCTTGCGGTCGGCGCCGGTGCCCAGCCGGCCACGCGCCTCGGCGATCCGCTCGCTGGTGAGCGGGTGCGTGCGCAGATAAGGGAACTGGCCGGAGTCGTTCAACCGCGACGCGAACTGCATCTGGTCGAACATGCTGGCCATGCCATCCGGAGCGTATCCCGCGGTGTCCAGCACGCCAAAACCGACCCGGTCCGCCTCGCGCTCCATGTCGCGCGAGAAGTTCAGCTGTCCCTGGACGGCAGCCGCCTGCCCGCCCACGATCACGGCGTTGGCCACGTCCGCGTTCTGGCTGCGCGACGCCGCCAGGATGCCCACGATCATCGACGCCACGCTCAACATCGACTGCCGCCGACTGCTAGCCATGTTGCGGGCGATGTGGCGCTGGGTGATGTGCGACAGCTCGTGGGCGAGCACGGCCGCCAGTTCGTCGCGGGAGCTGGTCAGTGCGATCAGGCCGAGATGGACACCCACATAGCCGCCCGGCAGCGCAAACGCATTGATCGAGCGGTCCCGCACCAGAAAGGCCTGCAGCGCAAAGTGGGTCTGCTGGTCGTCGGAGAGATCACCCCGCGCCCGGGCCGCGGTCAGCAGCGGCTGCCAGAGGCTGTTCAGGTAGTCCTGCAGCAGCGGATCGTCCAGCCAGTCCGGATCCCGCCGGATCTCGCGCATGATCCGGTCGCCCAGCCGGCGCTCGGCCCCCACCGTGAGATCCGCCGCAGCCGCGTCCCCGAGCGCAGGCAGCGTCGATTGCGCCTGCACCACAGACGACAGCCCCAGCGAGAGGGGCACCACGGCCAGCGCCGCGGACAGCACAGCCCCCCACACCGGCCAGCGCCGGGCACCACGTCGTCGAGCAACAGAACAGGAAACAGTCATGGCCTGCCCGCGGGGAGCGGGAGAAGCAACGGGGCTGCGTATGATGCCTGCGCTGTGTCACCCCTGTGTAAATCCCTGCTGAGCGGATCCGACGCCCGATGAACTCTCCCCTGACCCACTTCGACGCCCACGGCCAGGCCCACATGGTGGATGTGGCCGACAAACGCGAAACCCACCGCGTCGCCACCGCCACGGGCACGATCCGCATGCTGCCGGCCACGCTGGCGCTCATCACGCAGGGCAACGCCAAGAAGGGCGACGTGATCGGCATCGCCCGCATTGCGGCCATCCAAGGAGCCAAGCGCACGGCCGACCTGATCCCGCTGTGCCACCCGTTGCCGATCACGCGGGTCGCGGTGGAATTCCAGACCGACGAGGCCGCCTGCGCCGTGCACTGCCAGGCGACGGTGGAAACGCTGGGCCGCACCGGGGTCGAGATGGAAGCGCTCACCGCCGTGCAGGTCGGCCTGCTGACCATCTACGACATGTGCAAGGCCGCCGACCGCGGCATGACCATGACCGACGTGCGCCTGCTGGAAAAGCGTGGCGGCAAGTCGGGGGACTGGACGGCCGACTGACTCAGGGCGCAGGCCGCAGGGCCTCGGCGGGCAAGCCAGGGTCCGGCAGGCACTGGAACGGCGTCCCCCCCTCCTTGTCGCAGGCGGCAAACAGCTCCGCCGACAAGGGGTTGCGGAATTCGCGCAGCCGCGCAGCCACGTGGGTCGCTTTCTCGATCTCGCCACGCGCCAGCAGCGCCCGTGCATAGGCCATCAGCAGCCGCGTGTCCGCCAGGTGGTAGAGCGGACGCTCGAACTCGCTGAACACCTCCTCGGGCTTGGCCGCCATGGTCACGGACGCATAGTCGGCGTGGTGGCCCCACAGCACGCTGCGCTGCCCGCGGGCGATGCGCTCAGCCAGCGGTGCCGGCTCGGCCCAGGACAGCTCCGGCTCGAAGATGACGGCCACGCTGGCGTATTCCACCGTCGACCAGAGCGAGCCGGACAAGGCCACCGCCCCCGTCACGCACCAGACCGGGCGCCAGGCCGCGGCGAAGCGGGACTGGGGCGGGTCCGATCGCACCGGCGCCAGGCCCGTCAGCCAGCCCGCCAGCACCGCCGCCGGCAGCAGGAAATACACGTACCACAGCGGGTATTCCAGCAGGCTGTGCACCCCCACCATCGTCAGCATGAACAAGGCCGCGCGGGCACCGCGGGCGGCATCGTCGTCGGCCACGGTCAGCGCGGCACGGGCCGTCCACAGCGCCGCCAGCGCGCAGCCGAGGACCACCGCCGCCACCGGCACACCCGACTCGACCGCCAGTTGCAGCACGATGTTGTGCGAATGGTCATAGAACGCGACCGGCCGCCCCGGGAACGGCGTCATCGACCAGATGAAGTTGTAGGCCCCCACCCCGACGCCGGTCCACGGATGGGCGGCGATCATGTCCCAGGTGTTCGCCCAGATCTTGCCGCGCGAGCTGCTCGGGTCGCCATGCAGCGTCTTCTTGAGCTGGTCCTCGCCATAGAACATGACGCCGTGCGCCGATAGCCATTGCTCCAGCCCCCACCAGCTCAGCGCGTACAGCGGCAGCATCGCCACCAGCAGCCAGCGCACGGGCTTGGGCAGGCGCCGGTCCAGGGCGCCCCACAGGGCCAGCAGCAGCACGCCCACCAGCCCCGTGCGCGAGGCGGTCAGCGCCACGCCGAACACCAGCACGCCCAGCACCACCGCCAGCACCTTCAGCGACTGGCGCTCGCGCACCGACAGCCAGACGGCCGCCGCCGCCGCCCACAGCAGCAGCGTGGAGAGCTGGTTCGGCTGGCGCATGTTGCCGATGGCGCGGCCGGCAATGGTGGGGAAGGAGATCAGGCGCCCATCGGCCAGTTCGGGGCGAAAGACCTGGACGACGCCGACCACGACACTCAGCAAGCCGGCCACCAGCAAGGCGGTCATGAGCGGTGTGACCCAGTCGTCGAGCCGGCCGGCCCGCGTGGCGGCGGCGGTGGCGTGCATCAAGGCGCCGGCCAGCACCAGACAGGCCAGTGGCGCCAGACGCTGGCCCCACGGCGCGCTGGAGGTGAGCGTGGCCGCCACCAGCAGCGCACCGGCCAGCAGCAGCAGCTTGGTGGACGTCGAGGCAGGCTGCGCGGCGAGACTCGGCCGGGCGGTCAGCGCCCAGACCAGCAGCCAGACGCCGCAGCCACCGAAGGCCACCACCTGGTTGAAATAGGTCGAGGTGGGCGGAGCGCTGCCGGCGATCAGGAAGGGCAAGGCCACGGCCAGCAGGGCCAGCGGCAGGAAGGAAACGGGGGGGTGGGCAGGCGCGGTCATGGGTGGCCGATCATAGCGAGGCCACCATGCAGCGCCCTGAAACGACAAATGCGCCCGGAGGCGCATTTGCGATGGCACTGACTGCCCGCAGGCAGTCAGGCTAGCATCAAGAGCAGGTCTTGGGCTTGATCTTGGCGTCCAGATCAGACGAGCACGTCCATGCCGTCGTGTTGTTCTGCTGAACCATCGTGTAGGTCATCTTCTTGCCAGAAATACCAGTCGCAACACCGGAAGACTTAAAGAGGACTTCAACCGTGCAGCCGCCCGTGTCAACGGGGGCACCTGCAGTGGTGATGGAGAGGACGTATTTGCCGGTAATGGTGTCGGCCTTTGCAATCTGCCCGGCAATCGCGCTCCCATTGGCAGGACAAGTCTTGTCTTGCGAGAAGGTAAATTCCACTTCTTTCTTCACGCCATCCGCAAGCGTCGAACCTTCAGCCGACTGCGCGCGCGCCGTGTAGTCCTGATACGCCGGCAGCGCGACGGCGGCCAGGATGCCGATGATCGCGACGACGATCATCAGTTCGATCAGCGTGAAACCTTGTTGAACTCGCTTCATGGTGCTTCCTGCAATGGGTGGGTGAAGATGCTTCTACTGTGCAGGGGCCGTGCCAGCCCCGAATCGAACAGAATTCACCCGATTCACCCCCATTTGCAGGGTTGATGCGACCAGAAATGGTGCTTGCACAGTTCGACGCTGCCAAAAAACGTCACATTCTTCGCGCCACGGACAGGATGTGTCACCCCGAAAAAAAGGGCCGCATCGCTGCGGCCCTCTCTGCTTGGCACTGAGCGCAAGGCCCAGGCAGCGGACATTACATGCCCATGCCGCCCATGTCGCCCATGCCACCCATGCCGCCGCCGCCCATCGAAGGCGAATCGTCCTTCGGTGCTTCAGCGATCATGCACTCGGTGGTCAGCATCAGCGATGCGACCGACGCGGCGTTCTGCAGCGCGGTGCGGGTGACCTTCGTCGGGTCCAGGATGCCCATGTCGATCATGTCGCCATAGGTGTCGTTGGCGGCGTTGAAGCCGTAGTTGCCCGAACCGGCCAGGATGGCGTTCACGACCACGCTCGGCTCGCCACCGGCGTTGGCCACGATTTCGCGCAGCGGGGCTTCGATGGCCTTCAGGACCAGCTTGATGCCGGCGTCCTGGTCAGCGTTGTCGCCAGCGATGACACCAGCAGCCTGACGCGCACGCAGCAGGGCCACGCCGCCACCAGCCACGATGCCTTCTTCGACGGCGGCACGGGTCGCGTGCAGGGCGTCTTCGACACGGGCCTTCTTTTCCTTCATCTCGACTTCGGTGGCAGCACCGACCTTGATGACGGCAACACCGCCGGCCAGCTTGGCCACGCGCTCTTGCAGCTTCTCGCGGTCGTAGTCGCTCGACGCTTCTTCGATCTGGATGCGGATCTGCTTGACACGCGCTTCGATGATGTCGGCGGTACCGGCGCCATCGATGATGATGGTGTTTTCCTTGCCCACTTCGACGCGCTTGGCCTGGCCCAGATCGGCCAGCGTGACCTTGTCCAGCGACATGCCGACTTCTTCGGCGATGACCTTGCCGCCCGTCAGGATGGCGATGTCTTCCAGCATGGCCTTGCGGCGGTCGCCGAAGCCCGGAGCCTTGACAGCGACGACCTTCAGGATGCCGCGGATGGTGTTCACCACCAGCGTGGCCAGCGCTTCGCCGTCCACGTCTTCAGCCACGATCAGCAGCGGACGGCCAGCCTTGGCGACTTGCTCCAGCGTCGGCAGCAGGTCACGGATGTTGGACACCTTCTTGTCGTACAGCAGCACGAAGGGGTTGTCCAGGATCGCCGACTGCTTTTCCGGGTTGTTGATGAAGTACGGCGACAGGTAGCCGCGGTCGAACTGCATGCCTTCGACGATGTCGAGTTCGTTGTCCAGCGACTTGCCGTCTTCGACGGTGATGACGCCTTCCTTGCCGACCTTGTCCATCGCCTTGGCGATGATCTCGCCGATCGACGAGTCGCTGTTGGCGGAGATCGAGCCGACCTGGCTGATTTCCTTGGTCGTCGTGGTGGCCTTCGAAGCGGCCTTCAGCTGGGCAACCAGGGCGGTGACCGCCTTGTCGATGCCGCGCTTCAGGTCCATCGGGTTCATGCCGGCGGCCACGTACTTCATGCCTTCGCGCACGATGGCTTGCGCCAGCACGGTGGCGGTGGTGGTGCCGTCACCGGCGTTGTCGGAGGTCTTGGAAGCAACTTCCTTGACCATCTGCGCGCCCATGTTCTGCAGCTTGTCCTTCAGTTCGACTTCCTTGGCGACCGAGACACCGTCCTTGGTCACGGTCGGGGCGCCGAACGAGCGCTCCAGAACGACATTGCGACCCTTCGGGCCCAGCGTGACCTTGACCGCGTTGGCCAGGATGTTCACGCCTTCAACCATGCGGTGACGGGCGTCTGCACCAAAAATAACGTCTTTAGCTGCCATGTTCTGACTCCGGAATCTTGAATGAATGAAGGGACGGGATTACTTGCCGACGACGGCGAAGAGGTCTTCTTCGCGCATCACGAGCAGTTCGTCGCCATCAACCTTGACCGACTGGCCGCTGTACTTGCCGAACAGGACGCGATCGCCCACGGCGACGTTCAGGGCGATGAAGTCGCCCTTGTCGTTGCGCTTGCCCGGGCCGACGGCCAGCACTTCACCCTGGTCGGGCTTCTCTGCGGCGTTGTCGGGGATCACGATGCCCGAGGCGGTCTTGGTTTCTTGTTCCAGACGCTTGACGATGACGCGGTCGTGCAGAGGACGAAGTTTCATTGCATCTCCTAGATACAGAGCAAATTCAGTGGGTGGGTCACTAGCACTCACCCAAGGCGAGTGCTAACAGGACTGATTATAGGAACGGTCCCGGCGCTTTCAAGAGGGGCGCCGCAGAGAAACCGCTAATCTTCTGAGGCTGCTCCCGGCCTGCCCCTGCGTACGATCCCGCCCAACGTGCCCATGAACACCCTGCCCGACGCCCGAACCGCCCTGCCCCCGGACGATGATCTGCGCGCAATCCTGCACAACGAGGTCCATGCCCGGCCAACGGCCCGCATCCGGCTGCCGGCACTGGTGGTCTATGTCGCCGTGCTGAACGACGGTGTGCGCCGGGAGGACGAGTGGGAGCATCTGAGGCGCCTGCCCGGCCAGGACGGACTGCGTCTGGCCGACCTGAGCAGCAGTTTCCTGCGCATCCGTCTGGCCGATTGCACCCTCAAGTGGGAGCGCCACAGCGAGTTCACCCGCTACTCCATCGTCCAGGCGATGCCCGAAGGGGCGGGCCTGGATGCGCCCGAGCCGCCTGCACTGGACACACTGGCCGTCGACGCGGACTGGCTGCGCACCATTCCCGGCCGCACGGTGGCCGCCATCAAGCTGGCGATGGTGATCGGTGACATCTCGAACGCCCCCGCCGCCGCACGCCTCGGCCAGCAGTGGCTGGGCCGGCGCAGCGTGGTGGCCTCCATCATGGGCACCTTCGGCCACTCGATCGCGGTGACGGCCTTCCGGCTGCGCGACAGCGGCTTCGAGCACATGCTGGTCATCGCCCCGGCCAGCACCACCGAGACCCGCGCCGGCCGCATCTCGCAGCGCCTGCTGGAGCTGGAGACCTACCGCCTGATGGCCCTGCGCGGCCTGCCGGCGGCCAAGTCGCTGGCGCCGATGCTGACCGAGGCCGAGGCCACGCTGGCCGACATCACCGCCCGCCTGGAGAACAAGCAGGCCACCGACCAGGAGCTGCTCGACACCCTGGTCGCGCTGGCCGCCAAGGTCGAGCGCGCCACCGCCGTCCACCAGTACCGCTTCTCCGCCACGCAGGCCTACCACGCCATCGTCGGCCAGCGCATCGCCGAGCTGCGCGAGAAGCCCATCTCCGGCACCCAGGGCATCGGCGAATTCATGCAACGCCGGCTGACGCCCGCCATCGCGACCGTGGCCGCCACCGCACAACGGCTGGCCGCGCTCTCGCAGCGCATCGAGCGCGCCAGCGGCCTGCTGCGCACGCGGGTGGACATCGCCACCGAGACGCAGAACCAGCAGCTCCTGGCCAAGCTCACGCGGGGGCAAGAGCTGCAACTCCGCCTGCAGTCGACCGTGGAAGGGCTGTCGATCGCGGCGATCTCGTACTACGTGATGAGCCTGCTGTACTACGCCGCCAAGGCAGCGAAGGTGGCGGGGGCACCCGTCAACCCGGACCTGTTCGCCGGTGCGATGATTCCGCTGGTGCTGTGGGCCGTCTGGACCACCACCCAGCGCATCCACAAGCGCCTGCACGCCGAACAAGCTCACTGACCCACCCGACAGGAGACCTTTGATGAAGCTCGAAACCCTCGCCGTCCACGCCGGCTACAGCCCCGACCCGACCACCAAGGCCGCGGCCGTGCCGATCTACCAGACGGTGGCCTACGCCTTCGACAACGCGCAGCACGGCGCGGACCTGTTCGACCTGAAGGTCGCGGGGAACATCTACACCCGGATCATGAATCCGACCTCTTCAGTGCTTGAACAGCGCGTCGCCGCCCTCGAAGGTGGCCTCGCCGCACTGGCCGTCGCCTCGGGCATGGCGGCGATCACCTACGCCATCCAGACGATCGCCGAAGCCGGTGACAACATCGTCTCGGCCAGCCAGCTCTACGGCGGCACCTACAACCTCTTCGCGCACACGCTGCCGCAGATGGGCATCACCACCCGCTTCGCCGACGCGACGAAGCCGGAAACCTTCGCCGCGCTGATCGACGAGCGCACCAAGGCCATCTTCTGCGAATCGGTCGGCAACCCGCTGGGCAACGTGACCGACATCGCTGCGCTGGCCGCCGTGGCCCATGCCGCGGGCGTGCCGCTGATCGTGGACAACACGGTGCCCTCGCCCGCGCTGTGCCGCCCGATCGAGCATGGCGCGGACATCGTCGTGCACTCGCTGACCAAGTACATGGGCGGCCACGGCAACAGCGTCGCCGGCGCCATCGTCGATTCCGGCACCTTCCCGTGGGCGCAGCACAAGGAACGCTTCAAGCGCCTGAACGAGCCGGACGTGAGCTACCACGGCGTGGTCTACACCGAAGCGCTCGGCCCGGCGGCGTACATCGGCCGCGCCCGCGTCGTGCCACTGCGCAACATGGGCGCGGCGATCTCGCCGATGAACGCCTTCCTGATCCTGCAGGGCATCGAGACGCTGGCGCTGCGCATGGACCGCATCTGCGACAACACGCTGGCGCTGGCCACCTTCCTGAAGCACCACCCGAAGGTGGCGTGGGTGAACTACGCCGGCCTGGCCGACCACCCGGACCATGCGCTGGTGCAGCGTCAGATGGGCGGCCGGGCCTCGGGCATCCTGAGCTTCGGCTTGAAGGAAGGTGGGCGCGAGGCCGGCGCGCGCGTGCTGGACGCGTTCAAGCTGTTCACGCGGCTGGTCAACATCGGTGACGCCAAGTCGCTGGCCACGCACCCGGCCTCGACCACGCACCGCCAGCTCAACCCCGACGAACTCGCCAAGGCAGGCGTCAGCGAGGACATGCTGCGCCTGTCGGTCGGCATCGAGCACATCGACGACCTGATGGCCGACCTCGACCAGGCGCTCGCCGCGGTCTGAGCGCGGCCCGGCGCGTCAGCGCGCCGGCATGGAGGTGGGGACGGCGGCATTGCCCGGCGTCACCGTCTTCATCACCCGCGTCTTGCCCCCGGTCGACACCAGGATGACGGCCTCGCCGGGCACGAAGATTTCGTTGCCCTTGGCCTGCACCAGCGCCCGGCGCTCACCGCTGGGCAGTTGCAGCAGGATCTCGACCGCTTCCTCGCGCGTGCCGAAACGCTCGATCGAGTTGCCGATGACCGCGCCGGCCACCGCGCCGAGCACGCCGACCACCATGCCCTCGCGCCGCCCGCCGACCGTGCTGCCAGCGATGCCACCGACCACGGCGCCGGACGTGCCGCCGATGCCCTGCTGCTGGCCTTCGACGACGACGGAGCGCACATTGAGCACAACCGCGTCCTGCACGGTGGACAGGCGCTGGGCATCGCCGGGGCGGATCACGTCCGGGCTGGTGGTGCTGCAGGCGCCGAGCAGGAGTGCGGCGGCGGCCACGGTCGTGACGAAGAGTGCTTTCATGGTGGAAACCTGTGCTGTGCTGTGCGTGTTCGGAGTCGGAGTCGGAGTCGTCGGTCTGTTCAGCCGTGCAGGCGGCTGTGGCGCGGCACGCCAGCGAGCAGAAACTCCATCTGGTCCGCCACGATGCGCCGCCCCTTGAGGATCATGTCCTCGTGCAGGCTGGGTATGTACGGAAGGTAAAGCAATTCCATCCTGCATTCCTGAACCAGCCGATTGCCCTTGCGGCCGTTGCAGCCCCGGCAGGCGGTGATGCAGTTCATCCACGTGTCCTCGCCGCCGCGGGAGGTCGGGATGATGTGCTCGCGGGTCAGGTGGTCGTCGTGGCTGTGCTGGCCGCAGTAGGCGCAGACATGGCGGTCGCGGACAAACAGCTTGGGATTGGTCAGCGCCGGCATCTGGCGCCAGGCCCGGGTCGGCACCGCGCCGCGGACCGCGATGATGGGGTGCAGCTCCAGCCGGGATTGCAGGCCGGTCAGCCGCTGGATGCCGCCACGCAGCAGGATGCACGGCTCGCCCACTGTCCACGCGACCGCATCGCAGACATAGAGGTTGGCCGCCTCCCGGGGTGAAATCCAGGCCTGGGGGCGACCCGATACATCGAGTTGCAACACGTCCATGGGAAAAGCCTCTGCGCGAGCATAGAGCAGACTGTGCGGGGCTGCCCGAATGGCACAAACTAGAGTTTTGACTCTAGCCTCACAAGGGTCATCCGCAGTGGTGTTCGGGTGTTCTTCGATCAGAATAGAACGATCGTTCGTTTTATTCCACGCCGTGACCTCTATCCCACTCGCTGCCACCCGGCCCGCCCGATCCGGCGCCCGCGCTGTCCACAAGGGCCAGCAGACGCGTGCCTCGATCCTGGACGCCGCGCTGAGCCTGGCGTCGCAGAAGGGGCTGGAGGGCCTGTCGATCGGCCACCTGGCCGACATCACCGGCATGAGCAAGTCCGGCGTCTTCGCGCACTTCGGTTCCCGCGAAGAGCTGCAGATGTCGGTCATCCGCGAGTACCACGCGCGCTTCGAGGAAGAAGTCTTCTACCCCTCGCTGCGCGAAGCGCGTGGCCTGCCGCGGCTGGACGCGATGTTCCGCCGCTGGCTGGCGCGGGTCAGCATCGAGATCGACTCGGGCTGCATCTACATCAGCGGCGCGGTCGAGTTCGACGACCGGTCCGGCCCGGTGCGCGACGCGCTGGTGGACATGGTGCGCACCTGGCACACCGGCCTGGAGCGCGCCATCACCATCGCCCGGGAAGAAGGCGACCTGCGCGCCGACACCGATGCGCGCCAGATGCTGTTCGAGTTGCACGGGCTGGTGCTGGCGCTGCACCACGATGCCCGGTTCCTGCGCACCCCGGGTTCGGTCCAGAGAGCCGAACAGGGATTCCTGAATGTGCTGGCCCGCTACCGGGCGCTGCCAAGCTGATATTTCACCGGACGCCGGCCAACGGCCATCGGTCGCCGGCGTTCCGCTTTCTCTTTCTGACTGTCTGTCTGACTGACGGTCTGTCCGATTCACTGATTCACCCCGATCACCGCCCTCGTCGAGGAGACGTCCATGCCCCAGTACAACCCGCCCCTGCGTGACCTTCAATTTGTGCTGCACGAACTCGTGCAGGTCACCGAGACCTTCAAGGAACTGCCAGCCCACGCCGATGTCGATGTCGACACCGTCAACGCCATCCTCGAAGAAGGTGGCAAGTTCGCCGCCCAGGTGGTGTTCCCGCTGAACCGCAGTGGCGACGAAGAAGGCTGCACGCTCGACAAGACCACCCACGAGGTGCGCACGCCCAAGGGCTACAAGGAAGCGTATGCGCAGTACGTCGAAGGTGGCTGGGCGGCGCTGAGCTGCGACCCGGCCTACGGCGGCCAGGGCCTGCCGCACGTGGTGAACCAGTGCTTCTACGAGATGCTCAACAGCGCCAACCAGGCGTGGACGATGTATCCGGGCCTGTCGCACGGCGCTTACGAGAGCCTGCACACCCACGGCACGCCCGAGCAGAAGGCCACCTACCTGCCCAAGCTCAGCAGCGGCGAGTGGACCGGGACGATGTGCCTGACCGAGTCGCACTGCGGCACCGACCTCGGCCTGCTGCGCACCAAGGCCGAGCCGCTGGGCGACGGCACCTACAAGCTCAACGGCGCCAAGATCTTCATCTCCGCCGGCGAGCACGACATGGCCGCCAACATCATCCACCTCGTGCTGGCCCGCCTGCCGGACGCGCCCGCAGGCTCGAAGGGCATCTCGCTCTTCATCGTGCCGAAGTTCCACGTCAACGCGGACGGCTCGCTCGGCGGTCGCAACGGCATCTTCTGCGCCGGCCTCGAACACAAGATGGGCATCACCAGCAACGCCACCGCGCAGCTGGTGCTCGAAGACGCCGTCGGCACGCTGGTCGGCCAGCCGAACAAGGGCCTGGCCGCCATGTTCGTGATGATGAACGCCGCCCGCCTGGGTGTCGGCATGCAGTCGCTCGGCCTGACCGAAGTGGCGTATCAGAACGCCGTCGCCTACGCCAAGGACCGCCTGCAGATGCGCGCCCTGTCCGGCCCGAAAGCGCCGGAGAAGGCGGCCGATCCCATCATCGTGCACCCCGATGTGCGCAAGATGCTGCTGACCGCCCGCGCCTACGCCGAAGCCGGCCGCGCGCTGTGCGTGCACACCGCGCTGATGCTCGACCAGGAAATCAGCCACCCGGACGAGGACGTGCGCAAGGCCTCGGCCGATGAAGTCGCGCTGCTGACGCCGATCATCAAGGCCTTCCTGACCGACAACGGCTGGATCGCCACCTCGCACTGCATGCAGGTCTTCGGCGGCCACGGCTACATCCGCGAATGGGGCATGGAGCAGTACGTGCGCGATGCCCGCATCAACATGATCTACGAGGGCACGAACACGATCCAGTCGCTGGACCTGCTCGGCCGCAAGGTGCTGGCCGACAACGGCAAGAAGCTCAAGGCGTTTGGCAAGAAGATCGCCGAGTTCGTCGAGGAAGAAGGCATCCGCGAGGACATGCAGGAGTTCGTCAACCCGCTGGCGGACATCGGCGACAAGGTCACCAAGCTGACGACCGAGCTGGGCATGAAGGCCTTCGGCAACCCGGACGAGGTGGGCGCAGCGGCGGTCGATTACCTGCGTGTGGTCGGCCACCTGGTGTTCTCGTACTTCTGGGCGCGCATGGCCAAGGTGGCGCTCGACCGGCTGAAGGAACAAGGTGCGAACCCGGATCCGTTCTACGTCGCCAAGCTGCACACCGCCCGCTTCTACTTCGCCAAGCTGCTGCCGGAAACGGCGTCGCTGATCCGCACCGCCCGCGCCGGCCTCGCGCCGCTGATGGCGATGGACGAAGCGATGTTCTGAACCCGCGAAACCCCCACCCCAACCCTCCCCCGCTGGGGGAGGGAGCAAGACCAGGCACACCATGAAAACCACCCTGATCGCCCTTGCGCTGGCCGGCGCCTCGCTGGCCGCCGCGGCGCAGTCCACGCCCGCCGGCCTGTGGAAGACCATCGACGACGACGGCAAGACCGAGAAGTCGCTGGTGCGCATCACCGACAACGCGGGCACCTACTCGGCCAAGATCGAGAAGATCTTCGAGGCAGCCAAGCAGGACGCCCGCTGCGAGAAGTGCAGCGACGACCGCAAGGACCAGCCCGTGCTGGGCATGACCATCGTCAAGGGTGTGCGGGCCAGCGTCACCGACAAGGGGCTGTGGGATGGCGGCGAGATCCTTGACCCCAACAACGGCAAGACCTACAAGGTGCGCATGAAGCCGATCGACGGCGGGCAGCACCTGGAGCTGCGCGGCTACATCGGCGTGCCGCTGCTGGGCCGCACGCAGACCTGGGCCCGCGTCGAATAACGTCCCCAGAACGAAGACCCCGAATCTCCCAAGGAAACATCCATGAGCCGTTTCAATGTCCGCCAGGTCGCCGTGCTCGGCGCCGGCGTGATGGGCGCGCAGATCGCCGCCCACCTGGTCAATGTCCAGGTGCCGGTCATCCTGTTCGACCTGCCCGCCAAGGAAGGCCCGAAGAGCGCGATTGCGCAGAAGGCCATCGACAACCTCAAGAAGCTCAAGCCCGCCCCGCTGGGCGTGGGCGACGACGCCAGCCGCATCCGCGCCGCGAACTACGAGGAGCATCTGGACCTGCTGAAAGACTGTGACCTCGTGATCGAAGCGATCGCCGAGCGCATGGACTGGAAGCATGACCTCTACGCGAAGATCGCCCCGTTCATCGCGCCGCACGCCATCCTCGCCTCGAACACCTCGGGCCTGTCGATCACGACGCTGTCGGACGGCCTGCCGGACGCGCTGAAGCCGCGCTTCTGCGGCATCCACTTCTTCAACCCGCCCCGGTACATGTACCTGGTGGAGCTGATCGCCACGCCGACCACCGAGGCGCGTTACCTCGACCAGCTCGAAACCTTCGTCACCTCGACCGTCGGCAAGGGCGTCGTGCGCGCCAAGGACACGCCGAACTTCATCGCCAACCGCGTCGGCATCGCCGGCATGCTGGCGACGATCCACGAGGCGCAGCACTACGGCCTGAGCGTCGATCTGGTCGATGACCTGACCGGCAAGAAGTTCGGCCGCGCCAGCTCCGGCACCTTCCGCACCGCGGACGTGGTCGGCCTGGACACGATGGCGCACGTCATCCGCACGCTGCAGGACAACCTCGGCCCGGACAAGGCGAACGATCCCTTCTACCCGTCCTACACGACGCCGCCGGTGCTGTCGGCGCTGATCGCCAAGGGCGCGCTGGGCCAGAAGGCCGGCGCCGGTTTCTACAAGAAGGTCGGCCGCGACATCCTGCGCCTGGACGCCGCCAAGGGCGAGTACGTGCCGTCGGGGGGCAAGGCCGATCCGATCATCGACCGCATCCTGAAGAAGCCCGCCGCGGAACGCCTGAAGCTGCTGCGCGAATCGAGCAACCCGCAGGCGCAGTTCCTGTGGGCGATCCTGCGCGACAGCTTCCATTACGTCGCGGTGCATCTGGCGACGATCGCCGACTCGGCGCGTGAAGTGGACTGCGCGATGCGCTGGGGCTTTGGCGCGAAGCAGGGGCCGTTCGAGCTGTGGCAGGAAGCTGGCTGGCTGCAGGTCGCCACCTGGGTGCAGGAAGACATCGACGCTGGCAAGGCGCTGTGCCAGGCGCCGCTGCCGGACTGGGTGTTCCACGGTCCGGTCGCCAGCAACGGCGGCGTGCACCGGCCGGAAGGTTCGTGGAGCGCGGCCTACTGTCGCTTTGTCGCCCGCAGCACCCTGCCCGTCTACCAGCGCCAGCACTTCCCCGAGCGTCTGGCAGGTGAGGGTCTGGTCGATCCGCTGAAGAGCGGCACCGAGGTGTACCGCAACGAGGAAGTGCGCGTCTGGACGCTGGACGGCGAAGTGCTGATCGCCAGCATCACCGCCAAGCTGCACCTGATCAGCCCGACCGTGACCGAAGGGCTGCTGAAGGCGGTCGAACTCGCGGAAAGCGGCTACCAGGGGCTGGTGATCTGGTCGCCGGATGATGTGTTCTCGGCGGGCGCGAACCTCGAATCGCTGATGCCGGTGTTCATGAAGCTCGGCGCCAAGGGCATCGCGCCCGAGGAAAAGAAGCTGCAGGACATGATGCTGCGCGTGCGCTACGCCAGCGTGCCGGTGGTGGCCGCCGTGCGCGGGCTGGCACTGGGCGGTGGCTGCGAGCTGGCGGTGCATTGCGCGCAGCGGGTCGCGGCGATGGAGAGCTATGTCGGGCTGGTCGAGGTCGGCGTCGGGCTGATCCCGGGCGGCGGCGGGCTGACCTATGTGGCACGCCGGGCAGCGGAACGCGCGGCGAGCATGCCGGGCAGCGACCTGCTGGCGTTCCTGAAGGACGGCTTCCAGGCGGCGGCGATGGCGACGGTGGGCACCAGCGCGCTGGAGTCGCGCAAGCTGGGCTACCTGCTCGACAGCGACATCGTCGTGCCGAACAAGGATGAGCTGCTGCACGTCGCCCTCAGCCAGGCCAAGGCGCTGGCGAATGCCGGCTACCGCGCGCCGGTGAAAGCGATGTTCCCGGTTGCCGGGCGCAGCGCGATTGCCACCATCAAGGCCAGTCTGGTCGGGATGCGCGACGGCGGCTTCATCAGCCAGCACGATTTCCACATCGCCAGCCTGATCGCCGACGTGGTCTGCGGCGGCGAAGTGGATGCGGGCACCCTAGTCACCGAGGACTACCTGATGGCGCTGGAGCGCAAGCACTTCTGCGCGCTGCTCGAACACCCCAAGTCCCAGGAACGGATCATGGGCATGCTGCAGACCGGCAAGCCGGTGCGCAACTGACACGGCCGACGGAGCACACACACATGAGCAAGCAACTGCAAGACGCCTACATCGTCGCCGCCACCCGCACGCCGATCGGCAAGTCGCACCGCGGCTTCTTCCGCAACACGCGCCCGGACGACCTGCTGGTGGCCGCCATGCGCGGCGCGCTGGCCCAGGTGCCGACGCTGGACCCGAAGGCCATCGAGGACGCCATCATCGGCTGCGCCATGCCCGAAGGTCCGCAAGGGCTGAACATGGCCCGCGTCGCCGCGCTGCTGGCGGGGCTGCCGAACACGGTGGGCGGCATCACCGTCAACCGCTTCTGCGCCTCCGGCCTGAGCGCGATCCAGATGGCCGCCGACCGCATCCGCGTCGGTGAGGCCGACGTGATGATCGCCGGCGGCGCCGAGAGCATGAGCATGGTGCCGATGAGCGGCAACACGCCGAGCTTCAACCCCTCGATCTTCGAGCGCGACGAGAACGTCGGCATCGCCTACGGCATGGGCCTTACCGCAGAGAAGGTGGCCAACCAGTGGAAGGTCAGCCGCGAAGCGCAGGACGCCTTTGCGCTGGCCTCGCACCAGAAGGCCCTGGCGGCGCAGGCCGCGGGCGAATTCGACGCCGAGACCACCGCCGTGGACGTCGTCGAGCGCACGCCCGATCTGGTCACCGGCGAGATCCACACCCGCACCCGCACGGTGAACCGCGACGAAGGCGCCCGCCCCGATACCACGCTCGAAGGCCTGGGCAAGCTCCGGACGGTGTTCGCCGCCAAAGGCAGTGTCACCGCGGGTAACAGCTCGCAGACCAGCGACGGCGCCGGCTGCCTGATCCTGGCCAGCGAGAAGGCGATCCGCCAGCACGGCCTGACGCCGCTGGCGCGTTTCGTCAGCTACGCCAGCAAGGGCGTGCCGCCGGAGATCATGGGCATCGGCCCGATCGAGGCGATCCCAGCCGCGCTGCGCAGCGCCGGTCTGCAGCAGAGCGACCTGGACTGGATCGAACTGAACGAAGCATTCGCCGCACAGGCGCTGGCCGTGATCAATACCACGGGTCTCGACCCCAGCAAGGTCAATCGCATGGGCGGCGCCATCGCGCTCGGCCACCCGCTGGGGGCCACCGGCGCCATCCGCGCCGCGACGCTGATCCACGCGCTGCGCCGCCATGACCTGAAATACGGCATGCTGACGATGTGCGTCGGCACCGGCCAGGGCGCCGCCGGCATCTTCGAGCGCGTCTGACCCCTTCTCTACCCGGGACGGTTCCACGATGACCGCCCAAGCCGCTGCACCGCCGTGTGCAGCGGCTTTTTTGTTTCACACGCAACAATCAGTCGTCACGGACTGTTGCGACACATTTACCATTTCCAGTTGCCCGAGGAGACCCCATGAGCATCAAGACCGCCACCCTCAACGGCGTGGCCACGATCGAAATCGCCCGCCCGGAGAAGAAAAACGCACTGACCATGGTGATGTACACCGCCATGGCCGAGGCGCTGCGCAGCGCACAGGCCGATGCGTCGGTACGCGCCGTGCTGATCACCGGGCAGCCGGGGGTGTTCACCTCGGGCAACGACCTGGAAGACTTCATGCAGCGCCCGCCGCAGGGCATGGACTCGCCGGTGTTCCAGTTCATGATGGCGCTGCTGGAGTGCGAGAAGCCGGTGGTCGCGGCCGTCACGGGCGCGGCGATCGGCATCGGCACCACCCTGCTGCTGCACTGCGACTTCGTCTATGTCAGCGACGAGGCGCGGCTGGCGATGCCCTTCGTCGGGCTGGGTCTCGTGCCGGAATATGGCTCCAGCCTGCTGGTGTCGCAGTTGATGGGCCACGCCAAGGCCGCCGAGAAGCTGCTGCTGGGCGATCCGTTCACCGGCGCGGATGCGGTCGAGTGCGGTCTGGCCAACGCCGTGCTGCCGACCGGCGAGGTGGTCAACCACGCCCGCCGCGTCGCCGAGCGCTTCAATGCACTGCCGCCGGGCGCCGTGCGCGACACCAAGCGCCTGATGCGCGGACACCAGCGTGAGCAGGTGCGCACCGTCATTGCCAGCGAAGCGGCGATCTTTTCGGAGCGGCTGCGCAGCCCCGAAGCGCAGGAAGCCTTCCAGGCGTTTTTCCAGAAGCGCAAGCCCGATTTTTCGTCGTTCACCTGAACGTCCACCCGATCCTCCCCGAACGCGCCGCCCGAGCGCGACCACCTGCCGATGCCCACCTTCACCGCCGCCAAAGTCGCCCTGTCTCCCCTGCTGATCTGGCAGGGACGGCAGGTGCGCCGTGAAGCCCCCCGACTGCCGGAAGCCACCGGTCCGCGCCTCGGACTGGCCGGCATGGAGCGCCACAGCGGCGCGATGCCGCGGCTGCGGGTGCTGATCGTGGGCGATTCGTCGGGGGCGGGGGTGGGGGCGGCGACGCAGAACGAAGCGCTCGCCGGCCGGCTGAGCCAGGCCCTGACGCGGCGGCTCAAGGCGCCGATCGCCTGGCAGCTCGTCGCCCGTACCGGCTGGAGCACGGCGGACGTGACGTCAGCGCTGCGCGAGCTGTCGGCGCAAGGCCGGCTGCCACCGGCGGACGTGATGGTGGTGGCGCTCGGCGTGAACGACACCGTCCGCCAGACCAGCCCGCGGCGCTGGACGGCGCAGCTCGACGCGCTCGAAACCTGCGCGCGCGAGCTGGCCGGGGTGCACCAGATCGTGGCCACGGCCGTGCCGCCGATGCACCTGTTTCCGCTGTTGCCGCAGCCGCTGCGCTGGGTGCTGGGCCGCTCGGCGCAGGCGCTGGACGCGGCGCTGGTGCAGTGGACCGCCGACTCGGGCACGCGGGCCTATTTCGAGATGCCCTACGACCCCGCCCGCGACGAGGTGCGCACGCTGATGGCCAGCGACGGCTTCCACCCCGGCCCGCTGCTCTACCAGCGCTGGGGCGAGGCGCTGGCCCTGCAGATCGCCGCCGACTACCAGCCGCTCATGCGCCCGTGATCGGTGCCGGGGCGGGTGCCGGCGATTTGACGATCGACCGCGGCCGGCCGTCGCGGTCGATGGCGACATAGGTCAGATTGGCCTCGGTCACCTTGACCGTCTTCGGATCCGCCGGGTTGCGCTCGGCATAGACCTCGACATGCACCGTCACCGAGGTATTGCCGACGCGCTCGACGGTCGCGTAGAAGCTCAGCAGGTCACTCACCGACACGGCCTGCTTGAAAATGAACTGGTTCACCGCCACCGTGGTGATGCGGCCGCGGGCGATGCGCGCGGGCAACACCGCACCGGCGATGTCGACCTGCGCCATGATCCAGCCGCCGAAGATGTCGCCGTTGCCATTGGCGTCAGACGGCATGGGCATCATCCGCAGCACCAGTTCGCGCTGGTGCGAGCCAGGCTCGCCGCCGTGGATCGGCGGCGGGCTGGAAAAACGCGGGACGTTCGCTTCGTTCACACTCATGGTGGGCACCTCGTTTGCATGTGCCGATTGTGATTTGTCTTTCACCAAACCCCACCCATGCGCCGCTTCGCTTCGAATGAACCCGCCCCGGTCGACCCCGCCGGCACGCCCCGCAGCGACTGGACCACGCTGAAACGCCTCGGTCCCTATCTGTGGGAATACCGCGTGCGCATGGTGCTGGCGCTGGTGTTCGTCGTCGCGGCCAAGGCGGCGAACGTGGGCGTGCCGCTGCTGCTGAAGCAGCTGGTGGACAGCCTGTCGATCCCGATCGGCGATCCGCGGGCGCTGGTGGTCGTGCCGCTGGGGCTGCTGCTGGCGTACGCGGGGCTGCGGCTGTCGACCACGGTCTTCACCGAGCTGCGCGAACTCGTCTTCGCCAAGGCCACCCACGGCGCGGCGCGGCGCATCGCGCTGGAAACCTTCCGCCACCTGCACGCGCTCAGCCTGCGCTTCCACCTCGACCGCCAGACTGGCGGCATGACGCGCGACATCGAGCGCGGCACGCGCGCGCTGCAGTCGCTGGTGAGCTACTCGCTCTACACCATCGTGCCGACGCTGGTCGAGCTGGCGCTGGTGCTGACGCTGCTCGGCAGCCAGTTCGACATGGGCTTCGTGTGGATCACGCTGGCCGCGCTGGTCGCCTATGGGACGCTGACGATCAGCCTCACCGAGTGGCGCACCCAGTTCCGCCGCGAGATGAACGAGCTGGACTCGAAGGCGCACAGCCGCGCCATCGACGCGCTGCTCAACTACGAGACCGTCAAGTACTTCAACAATGAGGACTTCGAGGCCCGCCGCTACGACGAGGGCCTGGACGCCTACCGCCGCGCGCAGATCAAGTCGCAGAGCACGCTGTCGCTGCTCAACGCTGGCCAGCAGTTCGTCATTGCGGCGAGCCTGGTGGCAATGCTCTGGCGCGCCACCGCCGGCGTGGTCGAGCACCGGCTGACGCTGGGCGATCTGGTGATGGTGAACGCGCTGCTGATCCAGCTCTACATCCCGCTGAACTTCCTGGGCGTGCTCTACCGCGAGATCAAGCAGAGCCTGACCGACCTGGACAAGATGTTCCGCCTCATGGAGCGCGAGCGCGAGATCGCCGACCGGCCCGGCGCGCAGCCGCTGGCGATCGAGCAAGCCACCGTGCGCTTCGAAGCGGTGAACTTCGCCTACCACGCGGACCGGCCGATCCTGCACGACGTGAGCTTCGAGATCCCGGGCGGGCAGACGGTCGCGGTGGTCGGGCCGTCCGGCTCGGGCAAGAGCACGCTGGCGCGGTTGCTCTACCGCTTCTACGACGTGGACGAGACGACCGCCGGCCACGGCGGCGGCCGCATCACCATCGACGGCCAGGACTTGCGCGACGTGACGCAGGACAGCGTGCGCCGTGCCATCGGCATCGTGCCGCAGGACACCGTGCTCTTCAACGACACCATCGGCTACAACATCGGCTACGGCCGGCCAGGCGCCACGCAGGAGCAGATCGAGGCCGCCGCCCGCGCCGCGCACATCCACGACTTCATCGCCGCCCAGCCCAAGGGCTACGGCACCATGGTCGGCGAGCGGGGGTTGAAGCTCTCAGGCGGGGAGAAGCAGCGCGTGGCCATCGCCCGCACGCTGCTGAAGAACCCGCCGATCCTGATCTTCGACGAAGCGACCTCGGCGCTGGACTCGGCCAACGAGCGGGCGATCCAGACGGAGCTGGCGAGCGCGGCGAAGGGCAAGACGGCGCTGGTCATCGCACACCGGCTGAGCACCGTGGTCGATGCCTACCGCATCGTCGTGCTGCAGCACGGCCGCATCGCCGAACAGGGCAGCCACGCCGAGCTGCTGGCGCACGACGGCGTGTATGCGCGGATGTGGCGCCTGCAGCAGAGCGGGCGCCCGACCGCGGATCAGCCGGCGGACCTGCTGCTACGACCGGTGTAACGCGGCAGCTGCATGCCCAGTTGCCACTCGATCTGGCTGACGCGGCCGCGCTCGGTGCTGACCGCGCGGAAGCCGCGGCGCAGCAGCTGGTTCAGGTAGGCGCGATTCGCCGTCCGGGCCAGAAACACCTGGCCGACGAGCGGCAGCAGCAGGCACACCAGTGCCAGCCGCCAGTCACGGCGCCGAGCCAGCACCACCGGCCCGAACAGCAGCACCGGCCACGAGTACCCGATGGGGACCTCGACGGTTTCGCCGGTCTGCGGGTGCCGCATCAGCAGGATCGGTGCACCGATGGTTGGCCGGCTGGGATCACTGAAGGTCGACGGCTGATCCCCGAAAGTCGAAGCCTGATCGCTGGCTGGCGAGACCAGCGGACGCAGGTTCAGAACGGAAGACATGGGGCGGAGAGAAGACAGGGACGTCATGGCGGCACACTTTCATTCACGTTTGAGCTGCCTGTGAAATGGGGCACTGTCACCTAGACGGAAGCACGGCGGCTCGTCACTTTTTTTCATATAGGGAACTTGAAGCGCGGATGCTACCGAGGATTACCAGCGGAAGCCATAACAATCCTGTGCATAAACCCGTGAATGCGGTGTAGAAATAACTGGTGGCAGCCCCTGATGCGGCGGGCAGGGCCGACTCGCTACACTGGGTTCCGTGGAAACCAAATGGCTTGAAGACTTCGTCAGCCTGGCCGAGACGCGCAGCTTCTCGCGCTCGGCCCAGCTGCGGCATGTGACGCAGCCGGCGTTTTCGCGCCGCATCCAGGCGCTCGAAGCCTGGGCCGGGATCGACCTCGTCGACCGCTCGTCCTACCCCACCCGCCTGACCTCCGCCGGCCAGACGCTGCTGCCGCAGGCGCTGGAAATCCTGGGTAACCTGCAGGCCGCGCGCAACCTGATGCGCGGCCACCAGACGTCGAGCCAGGACATGATCGAGTTCGCCGTGCCGCACTCGCTGGCCTTCACCTTCTTCCCGCATTGGGTGATGGAGCTGCGCCAGCGCTTCGGGGCGTTCAAGAGCCGGCTGGTCGGCATGAACGTGCACGACGCCGTGATGCAGCTCACCGAGGGTTCCTGCGACCTGCTGCTGGCTTACCACCACGCCTCGCAGCCGCTACAACTCAACCCCGAGCGCTACGAGATGATCAGCCTCGGCACCGAGACCCTGGCGCCCTACGCGCGGGCCAATGCCGAGGGCGACCCGCTGTTCCGCCTGCCCGGCCGGCCGCACGACAAGGTGCCCTACCTCGGCTACGCCACCGGCGCCTACCTGGGTCGCATGGTCGATCTGCTGCTCAAGCAGTCGAGCGAGGCGATCTACCTCGACCCGATCTACGAGACCGACATGGCCGAGGGGCTCAAGGCGATGGCACTGGAAGGCCACGGCCTCGCCTTCCTGCCCGCCAGCTCGGTGCGCAAGGAGGTCAGCGCCCGCCGGCTGGTCCCGGCCGGTCCACGCCAGTCGGGTGCGGCTTTCGAGGTGACGATCGAGGTACGCCTGTACCGGGAGCGGCCCGAGGTGTCGCGTCACAACAAGCCGGCGGCGCAGGCGCTGTGGGAATTTCTGCGCGTCACCAAGCTGGGCGAGAATCGCGGCTTATGACGATCGCCACCGCACCCACCCTCCGCCTCACCCGCCCCGACGACTGGCATTTGCACGTGCGCGACGGCGCCGCGATGGCGGCGGTCGTGCCGCACACCGCACGCCAGTTCGGCCGCGCGATCATCATGCCGAACCTGCGTCCGCCCGTGACCACCGCCGAGCAGGCCGTGGCCTACCGCGCGCGGATCCAGGCTTGTGTCCCCGAAGGCGTCGACTTCACGCCGCTGATGACGCTGTACCTGACCGACAACACCCCGCCCGACGAGATCCGCCGCGCCCGGGACGCCGGCGTGGTCGCGCTCAAGCTCTACCCGGCCGGCGCCACGACCAACAGCGACGCCGGTGTGACCGACATCCGCAAGACCCACGCGACGCTGGAGATGATGCAGCGCGAAGGCCTGCTGCTGCTGGTGCATGGTGAGGTCACCGATCCGGCCGTGGACGTGTTCGACCGCGAAGCCCGCTTCATCGACCAGGTGATGGAGCCGCTGCGCGATGCCTTCCCCGAGCTGAAGGTGGTGTTCGAGCACATCACCACCCGCGACGCGGCCCAGTACGTCGCCGAAGCCGGTCCGCACACCGCTGCGACCATCACCGCGCACCACCTGCTCTACAACCGCAACGCCCTCTTCACCGGCGGACTGCGGCCCCATTACTACTGCCTGCCCGTGCTCAAGCGCGAGGAACACCGCCGCGCGCTGGTCGCCTCGGCCACCTCGGGCAGCGCGAAGTTCTTCCTCGGCACCGACAGCGCGCCCCACGCCGCCCACCTGAAGGAACACGCCGCCGCCTGCGCCGGCTGCTACACGGCGCTGTCGGCGATCGAGCTGTACGCCGAAGCCTTCGAGCGCGCCGGCCGCCTCGACCGGCTCGAAGGCTTCGCCAGCCAGCACGGCCCGGACTTCTACGGCCTGCCACGCAACGCCAGCACCATCACGCTGCGCCGCGAACCGTGGACGCTCCCGGAGTCGCTGCCCTACGGCGACGCCGAACTCAAGCCGCTTGGCGGCTCAGAGACGCTGAACTGGCGCCTGGTCGGCTGAGGGGCCTCCCCTTGAACCCTTGGTGAAAGCCCCTCAGATACGCGTTTACTCCGTCACATCCGACGGTCACCAAGGATCCGCGCCATGAAACGCATTTTCCTGTTCCTCGCCACCAACCTGGCCGTGATGCTGGTGCTGGGCATCGCCTCCAGCGTGCTCGGCATCAACCGCTACCTCGATGCGCAGGGCCTGAACCTCGGCACGCTGCTGCTGTTCTCGCTGTTCATGGGCTTCACCGGGGCGATCATCTCGCTGCTGATGAGCAAGCCCATGGCCAAGTGGAGCACCGGCGCGCAGGTCATCAACGGCTCGACCGACCCGATGCACCGCTGGCTGGAGGGCACCGTCGCCCGCTTCGCCGAGAAGGCCGGCATCGACATGCCCGAGGTGGCGGTCTACGACGGCGAGCCCAACGCCTTCGCGACCGGCGCGTTCAAGAACTCGGCGCTGGTGGCGGTGTCCACCGGCCTGCTCAGCAGCATGACCCGCGAGGAGGTCGAAGCGGTCGTCGGCCACGAGATCGCCCACGTCGCCAATGGCGACATGGTGACGATGACGCTCATCCAGGGCGTGCTGAACACCTTCGTGGTCTTCATCTCGCGGGTGGTCGGCTACGTCGTCGACCGGGTGATCCTGAAGAACGACAAGGACGCGCCCGGCCTCGGCTACATGGCCACGACCGTGGTGATGGACCTGCTGCTGGGTGTGGTCGCCTCGATGATCGTCGCCTGGTTCTCGCGCCAGCGCGAGTTCCGCGCCGACGCGGGTGCCGCACAGCTGATGGGCGACCGCCGCCCGATGATGCACGCGCTGGCCCGCCTGGGCGGACTGGAACCGGGCGAGTTGCCCAAGACGATGGCCGCGATGGGCATCTCGGGCCGCCCGAGCGGGCTGATGGCGCTGTTCTCCAGCCACCCGCCGATCGAGGAACGCATCCGCGTCCTGCAGGACGCCCGGTGATGCGGTCGCTGGGTCGGCGTGCGGACGGCACCCACCGGCCGGACACGGGGCTGCCCACGGAATACGCGCTGATCCACGAACGCCTGGGGCCGTTCGACCTGCCCTGGTCACAGGACTGACGCGGTCCCGTGACAAGCACCCCAGAAAACCCAGAAATCCCCGGCTTCTTCAGCGAGACTCAAGGCAATCAAAAAATTGCTTGACTACGCACACGTTGCCTCAGGGAGGGCCATGAAGTCCGACATCGACCAGCCGCCACGCGGCGCACAGGTCCGCGAAGCGTTGCCTGCGCCCCCGCGACCATCCGTTCTCCTCAACGCACTGCAGCAGCCACGCCTGGCCGGACTGGACGTGCTGCGCGCCTTCGCCGTGCTGGTGGTCATCATCAACCACCTGGGTGTGGACCAGTTCGGGCCAGTCGTGGTCTTCGACGGCTCGCTGGGGGTGGAGCTGTTCTTCATCCTCAGCGGCTTCCTGATCACCTGGCTGCTGCTTGGCGAGCACGAGCGCCATGGCCGCATCGCGCTGGGCCCCTTCTACCAGCGCCGCCTCGCGCGGCTGCTGCCAGCCTCCCTGGCCTACCTGCTCGTCGGCATGGGCTTGCTGGCGCTGCGGCACCAGCCGATCCCGTGGGGTGCGGTGGTGTCCACCGTGTTCTATGGCACCAACTACTACCAGGCCTTCACGGGGGCCGAATCGCACTACCTCTCGCACTGCTGGTCGCTCGCGGTGGAGGAGCAGTTCTACCTCATCTGGCCCTTCCTGCTGGTCGCCCTGCTGCAGCGCGGCCACTCGCCCCGCGTGGTGCTGATGGTCGCGATTCCGCTGCTCTGGCTCTACAAGGCGCTGCTGATCTTCGGCTTCGGGGTCGGCGAGGTGTACCTCTACCGGGCGCTGGAAACCCGCATGGACCAGCTCGCCGCCGGCTGCCTGCTCGCCGCGCTGCTGAAGACACCGCGCTGGCGGCAGTACTTCGAGCAGCTCGCCCGCCAGCCCTGGCCGCTGCCGGCCCTGATGGTGGGGCTGCTGCTGTCGACCTCCCTGCTGCGCGACCAGAGCAGCCCGGCGAACCAGCAGCTATATGGCTTCGCGCTGGAGACGGTGATGCTGTGCACGCTGCTGCCGCTGGTGCTGATCAAGGCGGCGGGGCGCGGCCTTGGCGCCGCCCTGCTCAACACGCCCGTGCTGGTGCTGATCGGCCAGATCTCCTACGGCATGTACCTCTACCACCCCTTCATCGTGCACCCGATCCGCAATGCCGTCGTCCGGCTGGGCGGCCCGGAGGCTCTGGGGGTTCTCGCAGCCATCACGGTGCTCGTGGCCCTGGCCTGGGCCTCGTTCCGGTGGTTCGAGCAGCCGCTGCGGGAGCGGCTGCGCCCGCGGTCGGTCAATAGCGGCCCGTCACACCTGCCACACGCAGGTACACATACGCCACCCACTCGACCAGCACCCGCGGAGCCATCCCGGCCCAACCCTGGGACTTGACGCGCTGCGGGGTGATGGCCTCGGACTGCGCCAGCGCGCGGCCGATCTCCACTGCCAGATCCTGCGCGAAGGTTGCGTCGCGCACGACCATGTTCGCCTCCAGGTTGAGCAGCAGCGAGATCGGGTCGATGTTGGAGCTGCCCACCGTGGCCCAGTGGTCGTCGACCAGCATCACCTTGGCGTGCAGGAAGGCGGGCGTGTATTCGTAGATCTCGATGCCGTGGCGCATCAGCTCGTCATACAGCACGCGCGCCGCCATCGCGGCGATGCGGAAATCTGGCTTGCCCTGCATCAGCAGGCGCACCTGCACGCCCCGCTGCGCCGCCTTGCACAGCGCGCGGCGAAACTCCTGCCCGGGGTAGAAATACGGACAGATCAGCCAGATGCGCTGCTGCGCCGAGTAGATGGCGTCGATGTAGGCGCGCTCGATGGTGCGGCGCTGGCGCAGGTTGTCGCGCACCACGAAGGCGGCCTGCACCGGCGGCAGGGCCTCGTCCAGCCGCGCAACACGGTGGCCCCGCCGGGTCAGGCGCATCTGCCGCATGAGGCCACGCAGGCGCTGCACCGGTCGCTCGGTGTGGATCAGCATGCGCATCTCCTGCTGCCAGTCGTGGCCGAACCAGGAACGCGACCACATCGCCCGCACCGCCTGCTCCATCGGCCGCACCACCGGACCCGCGGCACGCACCGCGAAGTCCAGCCGCGGCAGCTCGGTGGGGCCGTGGGTCAGGTCGATGTGGTCGTCGATGACGTTGATCCCCCCGACAAACCCGACCTCGCCGTCCACCACGCACAGCTTCATGTGCAGCCGCCGCAGCTGCCCCGGCTGCAGCCAGTGGGTCCAGCGCTCCAGCGGGCGGAACACCGTCACCGCGATGCCCGCGGCACGCAGGCGCGGCTCGACTACCGCCAGATCGTCGTGGGCGCCAAAGCCGTCGATCACCACCCGGACCCGCACCCCGCGCCGCGCCGCGCGCTCCAGCGCCACCGCCACCGCCATCGCGGCCGCGTCGTCGTGGAAGATGTAGGTCGCCAGCCAGACCTCGTGGCGGGCATTGCGGATCGCGCTGATCATGGCCGGGAACAGCGCTTCGCCGCCGCGCAGCAGTTCCACGTCGTTGCCGCCGCGGAACACCGGCCGCGGCACCAGGTACCAGGACATCGGTTCGTTGTCCTGGCCTGGATCGAACATGCTGACCGGATCGATGGGTACGGGGTCGCCGGGTCTCACGTCAGCTCCAGCTCCACCAGCAGCGGCAGGTGGTCGGACATGCGCGACCACGCCGGCCCCTGCGGCACGCTCATGCCCATGCAATGCAGGCCGCGGGTGTAGACCCGGTCGAGCGACAGCATCGGCATGCGCGACGGGAAGGTCCGCGGCGTGCGGCCATGCGGCGGATGGGTACGCACCAGCCCGGCGAGCTGGAACATCGGATCCAGCCGCTCGCCCCAGTCGTTGAAATCGCCCGCGACCACCACCGGCGCACCGGCCGGCACCTCGCTGCGGAGGTAGGCGCCCAGCCGCTGCGCCTGGCGCACCCGGCTGGCGTGCATCAGGCCGAAATGCGCGACGATGGCGTGGATGTCCACCCCCCGCCAGCACACCTTGACGTGCAGCAGCCCGCGCTGCTCGAAGCGGTGGTCCGAGACGTCGTGGTGCTCCACATCGCCCAACGGCCAGCGCGACAGCAGCGCGTTGCCATGCTCGCCGTCGCGGGTGACGGCGTTGGTCCGGTAGGCCGAGCTGTAGCCTTCCGGGGCCAGAAAATCCGCCTGCCCCTGCTCGGGCCAGCCGAACCAAGTGCGGTCGAAGTGCCGCGCGTCCCCGTGGTGGAACAGGCGCACCTCCTGCAGGAACACGAGGTCCGCATCCAGCGCCTCGATGCCCAGCCCGAGGTTGTGGATCTCCAGCCGCTTGCGCGGACCGACGCCGCGCACGCCCTTGTGGATGTTGTAGGTCGCCACGCGCAGACGCGGGCTGTCCAGCCCGCCCGGCAGGGTCATCGGCAAGGTCGGGGTCATCGGGTGACCGATCCGGACAGCGCGAGCTGCTGCGGCAGATGCAGGATCGCCTCGGCATTGCTCGGCGAAAAACAGCGGTCGGCCGCTTCCCGCCAGGGCAGCCAGGCATGCTGCAGGTGCTCGCGCGGAGCCAGGGTCACGGGGGTGCCGGCCGGCACGGTCAGGCCAAACACATGCTCGGTGTTGTGCGTGACCCCCTCGGCATAGCGGTGGCGCCAGACGGGGTAGATCTCGAAGACATTGCGCAGCGCCCAGTCGCGCAGCGCCCCGTCCGGCACCTGCGCCGTACCCACGCGGATCCCGGTTTCCTCGGCGACCTCGCGCCGGGCCGTCTCGTGCAGCGACTCTTCGAGTGTGTCCTTCGAGCCGGTGACGCTCTGCCAGAAGCCGGGCTTGTCGGCGCGCTCGATCAGCAGCACCTGCAGATCGGGCGTGTGGATGACCACGAGGACGGATTCGGGGATCTTCGGCGGTAGGCTGGACGTCATGTGGAAAGCATAGCGGCAACGCTGCACATTCCGCGCAGCGTGTCAGCGCAGGCTGGCAATGTGCAGAAAAGCCGCGGTCAGCAGCACGCCATGCAGCACGGCCGCCAGCAGACTGAGCGGCGCCGATCCCAGGGCCCACCACGCGGTCGTCGGCAGCCACAGCGCCAGCCCCGCAAGGCCGATGCCGATCAACCCGGGTCCGGCCCGCGCGGCCAGCACCAGCCCGCCGCCGATGACCACCATCCCGATCATCTGCACCATGTCGCGCAGTTGCGCCGCGGTGAACACGCCGTCCTGCACGACGCGAGAGCCGCCCGTGAACGGCCCGATGCGGTCGGTGTTGAGCGCATCGGAGCCGATCAGCGCGTCACCCCAGTCGTTGTGCAGATTGATCGCCGCGTGGGCCAGCAGCGCCAGCACGACGGTGGCCGCCGCATCGAGCGGACCCCGTTGGACATTTTCATGCCCCACACCGTATCGACAGACCGGAGAGCATGCCTTGCGCGTGGTCAAGACTCAGGCGCCCTCCATCCGCGATGGGACGTACGGGCCATTCCAACGACAATACGCGCCATGCAGGCTGACTTCCAAGACGCGCACGAACGACACTGGCAGGACGCAGAACTCCTGTTCAACGTACAGCGACTTGCCAATGCAGATCACCTCTACGGCATGGCGGCCGAAAGTGGACTGAAACGGCTGATGCTCGCCTTCGGAATGCGTTTCGACCACGTCAAGGACATGCCTGCGGAGCGCTCAGACCAGCAACACGCCGAACGTATCTGGGGACGTTTCGAGACCTATCGCTGCGGCCACCACCAAGGCAGCGCCTACACACTGCCAACCGAAAATCCATTTGCCAACTGGCACGCTTCTCAGCGCTACACCGCCCGCAAGCATTTCGACGAAAACCGCGTCTTGCCCCACCGGTCCGGCGCGGAGCAGGTACGCCAGCTGATCAAGAAAGCAGAACGGGAGGGACTGTTATGACCACCTTCGACCAGACCTTGCCGCAGGTGACCAAGGTATTGCTGGAGCATGTCGCAGCCTTGCCCGCCGTCGGTCCTTTGCTGATCAACCGTGATCTGAATGGCCGCATCCGCCTGATCGTCGAGGAATCTCGCGAGCACGATCCGGCAGCACAGGAAGTGCTCGCATCGATCTGCCGTCAGTTGGAGCACGAGCTGGGCGCCCATGCACATCCCGCTGAGCGTGCAGTGCTGTTCGAGCCTGATCTGACGGCGGCGATTGACCGTGCCCCGTCGTTCCTCCTGGAAGGCTTCGACCAGATCCGGGTCATCGACCGGCTGGCGACCGACAGCGACTGGACCCGCATCTCCCCGGAATCGACTGGCGCGCCGCGCGTCGTGTTCTTTTCGATCAAGGGCGGCGTCGGCCGCTCGACGGCACTGGCCACGGCCGCATGGTCACTCGCACAGGCCGGCCAACGCGTACTGGTGCTCGACCTGGATCTGGAGTCACCCGGACTGTCGTCCGCACTGCTGCCAGCCGAGCGGCGCCCGACCTTCGGCATCTGCGACTGGCTGGTCGAAGATCTGGTGGACAACGGCGAAACCGTCCTCGCCGACATGACCGCCTCCAGCACGCTAGCCCGGGACGGCGAAATCTGGGTCGTGCCGGCACATGGCCGTGATCCGGGCGCCTATGTCTCGAAGCTGGGTCGGGCCTGGATGCCCAAGATGCAGCGTGACGGACAGCGTGAATCCTGGACCGAACGTCTGGCCCGGTTGATCGCTGCGTTGGAAGCCCGCTGGCAGCCCGATGTGATCCTGATCGACTCGCGCGCGGGCATTGACGAGATTGCGTCCAGTTGCGTCACAGGGCTGGGCGCCAGGCTGGTACTGCTGTTCGCGCTCAATGGCGACCAGACCTGGTCGGGCTACCGGATCCTGTTCCAGCACTGGCTGCAGTCGGGTGTGGCACGGGCCATCCGAGAGCGCCTGCAGGTGGTGGCGGCGATGGTTCCCGAACTGGGCACCGTCGACTACGTGGACGAGTTGCGCGAGCTGAGTTTCGACCTGTTCACCGACGATCTGTATGACGAGATCCCGCCCGGAGAGATCGTCGGTGAGCGCTGGAACTTCGATCTGGCCGACGGCGGGGCCCCGCACCAGCCCTGGCTGATTCGCTGGCACCGTGGCTTTGCGGCGCTGCGCTCGCTGCACGGCCGGCTGGAAGGCGTCGATGCGCAGGAAGTGCAAGCCGTGTTCGGGCCGTTCCTGGACGGGTTGAACCGCATGATCGAACCGGAAAGCGCCACGCCATGATCGATGCCAGAACCCTGCGCCGGGCCATCCTGGCTGCACCATTGGAAACCAGCAACTTCGGTGAACCACCCCGCCCCGGCACGCTGTACGTGCCTCCAGCCCATACCAAGGCGCTTCGACTCGAATCGAGTCTGGTGATTGGCGGCAGAGGCGTGGGCAAGTCGTTCTGGACCGCGGCACTGGGGTCACCAGAATTGCGGCGGCTGCTTGGCGACTCGGTGCCGGATCTGGGTCGTGCCGAGGTGCACATCGGATTTTCAGAGACCGGCCGAATCGACGATTACCCCGACGCTGCCACCTTCGCGCAACTGCTTGGCAACGGGATCGATTCCTACGACATCTGGCGCGCAGTCGTGCTGCGCTGGCTGGGCCGTCGCGCAGCCGTCACGCTACCGAATAACTGGGGGGATCTGATCACCTGGATGCGGACACACCCTGAGGAGGCGGCCCGACTGATACAGTCCTCCCGACAGAGTTTCGAGAAAGCGGGCATCGGCCTGATCGTGTTCGATGCGCTGGACCGCACCAGCCATGACTGGCGGTCGATGGACGCGATCGTGCGCGGTCTGTTGCGCACGGTGCTGTGGCTGCGGTCCTATCCATGGCTCCACGCCAAGGTGTTTCTGCGCAGCGATCAGTCTGAACGCACCGTCACCGATTTCCCCGATGCGTCCAAGCTGCTGGCGACCCGCACCGAGTTGGAATGGGCCATGCATGATCTTCACGGCATGCTGTGGCAGAGATTGATCAATGCTCCCGACGAACACGGTCAGGCGCTGCGTGGGCTCTACTTCGAGGTTGTCGGCAACGAGTTGATCAAACGCGGCGATGCGTTCCACTTGCCGGATCAGCTCAAGCGCGAATCGGCCACGCAGCGAGCCTTGTTCGAAGCACTTGCCGGGCCTTGGATGGGCCGCGACAAGCGGCGTGGTGTGCCTTATACGTGGGCGGTCGGACATCTCGCGGACAGTCGGGGACAGACCTCCCCTCGCTCATTCCTCGCTGCCATCCGGCAGGCCACCGAAGACTCCCAGGACCGGTACGACGACTACGTCCTAGCCTTGCATTACGAAAGTATCAAGCGTGGCATTCGGAAAGCATCGGAAATCCGCGTTCATGAGATGAGTGCGGAGGACTACCCGTGGGTCCGTCTCTTTCTAGAGCCGCTGGGTGGACTGAATGTGCCTTGCGAATTCGAGGTGATACAGGAGCGCTGGCGCGACAAGTTCCCAGAAGGGCCTGAGTCGGTCAGCACCGATCGCTTGCCAGCACAACACGCCGAACGCGGCTGGGATGGCATCCAGGAGGATCTCATCCGACTCGGCCTCCTGGAGTCGAAGAAGGATGGCCGCATGGACATGCCAGACCTCTACCGCGTCGGCTTCGGTCTGGGTCGCAAGGGTGGAGTCAAACCGAGAAACTGATCACGACAGAATCCAGCAAGAAAAAAGGGCGCAGTCTTCTCGACTGCGCCCTTTCAATTTTCTTCGCCGGAGATCAATCGATCAGCCCTGCTGCACCGCCTGCGCGGTGCGCAGCCGGATGTGCAGCTCGCGCAGCTGCTTGTCCTCGACCACCGACGGCGCGCCGGTCAGCAGGCACTGGGCGCGCTGTGTCTTCGGGAAAGCGATCACGTCGCGGATCGACTCGGCCTTGGTCATCAGCGTCACCAGGCGGTCCAGACCGAAGGCCAGACCACCGTGCGGCGGCGCGCCGTACTGCAGCGCGTCCAGCAGGAAGCCGAACTTGAGCTGCGCGTCGTCCTTGCTGATGTTGAGCGCGCTGAACACCTTGCTCTGCACTTCGGCGCGGTGGATCCGGATCGAGCCGCCGCCGAGTTCCCAGCCGTTCAGGACCATGTCGTAGGCCTTGGCAATGCACTGGCCCGGGTCCGTGTCCATGTAGTCCTCGTGGCCGTCCTTCGGCGCCGTGAACGGGTGGTGCACCGCGTTCCAGCGGTTCTCGTCCTCGTCGTGCTCGAACATCGGGAAGTCCACCACCCACAGCGGCGCCCAGCGGTCCTCGAACAGGCCGAGCTTCTTGCCCAGCTCGCTGTGACCGACCTTCAGCCGCAGCGCGCCGATGGCGTCGTTGACGACCTTGGCCTTGTCGGCGCCGAAGAACAGCAGGTCGCCGTCCTGTGCGCCGGTGCGGGCCAGGATGTCGGCGATCGCCTGGTCGTGCAGGTTCTTGACGATCGGCGACTGCAGACCCTCGCGGCCCTTGGACACGTCGTTGACCTTGATCCAGGCCAGCCCCTTGGCGCCGTAGATCTTGACGAACTCGGTGTAGCCATCGATCTCGCCGCGGCTCATGGCGCTGCCGCCCGGCACGCGCAGCGCGACGACCCGGCCGCCCTTGGTGGTGGCCGGCGTGGAGAAGACCTTGAAGTCCACCGTGCCCATCACGTCGGTCAGCTCGGTGAATTCGAGCTTGACGCGCAGGTCGGGCTTGTCGGAGCCGAAGCGGTGCATCGTCTCGGCGTAGGCCATCACCGGGTAGTCGCCCAGCTCGACGCTCAGCGCCTTGCGGAAGACGTGGCGGATCATGCCTTCGAACATCGAACGGATCTCAACTTCGGTCAGGAAGGAGGTCTCGATGTCGATCTGCGTGAATTCGGGCTGGCGGTCGGCGCGCAGGTCCTCGTCACGGAAGCACTTGGTGATCTGGTAGTAGCGGTCGAAGCCGGCCACCATCAGCAGCTGCTTGAACAACTGGGGCGATTGGGGCAGCGCGAAGAAATGGCCGTCGTTGACGCGGCTCGGCACCAGGTAGTCGCGCGCACCTTCCGGCGTGGACTTGGTGAGCATCGGCGTCTCGATGTCCACGAAGCCCAGCTCGTCGAGGTACTTGCGCACTTCCATCGCCACGCGGTAGCGCAGCATCATGTTCTTCTGCATCGCCGGGCGGCGCAGGTCGAGCACGCGGTGCGTCAGGCGGGTCGTCTCGGACAGGTTGTCGTCGTCGATCTGGAACGGGGGCGTGACGCTCGGGTTCAGCACCTCGAGGGTGTGGCACAGGAGTTCGACCTTGCCGCTGACGAGGTTGGCGTTCTCGGTGCCGGCCGGGCGCGCACGCACCAGACCGACCACCTTCAGGCAGAACTCGTTGCGCACGCCTTCGGCGACCTTGAACATGTCGGCGCGGTCCGGATCGCAGACGATCTGCACCAGGCCTTCGCGGTCACGCAGGTCGATGAAGATCACGCCGCCATGGTCGCGGCGGCGGTGGGCCCAGCCCATGAGGGTGACGGTCTGGCCGGTCAGTGCTTCGCTGACCTGGCCTGCATAACAGGTACGCATGGCGGTGGTGTCTTTCTTTGGAATCGCTGGATTCAGTGGGGGGCCGCGGCAAGGGCGACGGCTGGTGCGGGGTGCACCGGCGGCGCGACCACGCCCATGGAAATGATGTACTTGAGCGCCTCGTCCACGCTCATCTCCAGCGCCCGCACATCCGCGCGCGGCGCCATCAGGAAGAAGCCCGAGGTGGGATTCGGCGTCGTCGGCACGTACAGGCTGACGAACTCGGTGTCCGCCGGCGTGCCCATGCGCTCGGCCACCTCACCCGCCGGCTTGCCGGTGACGAAGGCGATGGTCCAGCAGTCGCGCCGCGGGTATTCGACCAGCACGGCCTCGCGGAAGGCCTGTCCGCTGCTGGAGAACAGCGTGTCGGAAACCTGCTTGACCGAGTTGTAGATCGACTTGACGATCGGGATGTTCGACATCAGCCGGTGCCACTGCTTGAGCCACCACTGCCCGACGAAATTGGCGACGAACATGCCCGTGAGCATCATCATCGTCAGCAGCGTCAGCACCCCGAGCCCCGGGATCGAGGACAGCATCTCCAGCACCGTGTGGGCGCTGGCCGGCAGCACGGCGGTGGCCGCGTCGAGCAGGGTCTGGAACACGCTGTTCAGCAGGCCCAGCACCCAGGTCAGCACCCAGATGGTGATGGCCAGCGGGAGCCAGACGAGCAGGCCGGCGATGATGTATTTTCTCACGGGGGTGTCCGGTTCAGCTTGCAGCCGGGGCGGCTGGGGGGGCGGCAGCCGCAGGCGCAGCGGGTGCAGGCGCAGCCGGTGCCTCCGCGCCAGCAGGGGTGGCCGGTGCGGTCGGCCCGCCACGGAAATCGGTCTGATACCAACCGGAACCCTTGAGCTGGAACCCCGCAGCCGTCACCTGCTTGGTGAAGCTCTCGGCGCCGCAGGCGGGACAGGTGGTGAGCACGGCGTCGGACATCTTCTGCAACACGTCCTTCGCGTGCCCGCAGGAGGAACAACGATAGGCGTAGATCGGCATCGCTAAACCCTTGATTCGAAACAGGAATTATAGAGGAGGCCCGAAGCGCGACAGCACCTGCACCGCCAGCGCCCCCAGCACGAAGCCCATCGCGGCCCAGCCCAGCGCCTGCAGCAGCCGGTTGGTGCGGCGCTGCTCGACCAGCAGGGCCTCCATCAGCGCCTGAGAGGGACCGCCTGCACCCGACGCCACCGCCGTGCGCGCCGCCAGCGCCTCGTGCAGCAACCGCGGCAGCTCGGGCAGGAAGTGGGCGTAGCGCGGCGCCTCCTGCTTGAGCTGGCTGACCAGCGCGCGCCAGCCGATCTGCTCGTTCATCCAGCGCTCCAGAAAGGGCTTGGCGGTGCTCCACAGGTCCAGCTCCGGGTCGAGCTGGCGGCCGAGGCCCTCGACGTTCAGCAGCGTCTTCTGCAGCAGCACGAGCTGCGGCTGGATCTCGACGTTGAAGCGGCGCGAGGTCTGGAACAGCCGCATCAGCACCTGGCCGAGCGAGATGTCCTTGAGCGGGCGGTCGAAGTGCGGCTCGCAGACGGCGCGCACCGCCCCTTCGAGTTCGTCCGCACGCGTGCCCGGCGGCACCCAGCCGGACTCGATGTGCAACTCGGCCACGCGCCGGTAGTCGCGGCGGAAGAAGGCGATGAAGTTCTGCGCCAGGTATTCCTTGTCGCGCGCGTCCAGCGTGCCGACGATGCCGAAGTCGAGCGCGATGTAGCGCCCGAAGGTGGCCGGCGCGGTCGACACCATGATGTTGCCCGGGTGCATGTCGGCGTGGAAGAAGCCGTCGCGGAACACCTGGGTGAAGAAGATGGTCACGCCGTCGCGGGCGAGCTTGGGGATGTCGACCCCGGCGGCACGGAGCTGCTCGACCTGGCTGATCGGCGTGCCGACCATGCGCTCCATCACCAGCACGTTCTGGCTGATGTGGTCCCAGACCATCTCCGGCACCATCAGCAGCTCCAGCCCGCCCATGTTGCGGCGCAGCTGCGCGGCATTGGCGGCCTCGCGCCCCAGGTCCAGCTCGTCGTGCAGGTACTTGTCGAACTCAGCCACCACCTCGCGCGGACGCAGGCGCCGGCCGTCGGCAGAGAGCCGCTCCAGCCATTCCGCGCCCTTGCGCAGCAGGCCGAGGTCGGCGTCGATCACCGTCAGCACGTTCGGCCGCAGCACCTTGACCGCCACCTGCCGACCGTCGTGCAGCACGCCAAAATGCACCTGCGCGATGGAGGCGCTGGCGACCGGATCGGCGTCGAACTGCGAGAACACCGCCTCGATCGGCTTGCCGAGCGACTGCTCGATGATCTGGCGGGCCTGCGCGCTCGGGAAGGGCGGCACGCGGTCCTGCAGCTTGGCGAGTTCGTCGGCGATGTCGGGCGGCAGCAGGTCGCGCCGGGTGGACAGCACCTGGCCGAACTTGACGAAGATCGGCCCGAGCCGCTCGAAGGCCAGCCGCAGCCGCTCGCCGCGTGGAGCCTCCAGATTGCGCCCGATCGCCAGCACCCGCGCCAGCAGCCGCAGGCCGGGGTGGCGCATCTGCGTCAGGACCAGCTGGTCCATGCCCTGGCGCAGCATGACCCACGCGATCAGGGCCAGCCGGGGCCAGTGTTTCATGCCGGTCGGCGCACGCGCTGCACGAACGCACCCAGGGTATGGGCCAGTCCGCTGCCGAGCTTGCCCAGCACGCGCGCCGGGCCGTCACCGACCACGCGGGCGAGGTCATCCTCGATGTCCCAGCGCAGGTTCTCGGCCAGCCAGCTCACCTCGGCGGCCAGCGCCGCGTCGCCGCGGATGTCCATCGGCGGGCGTCCGGCCATGCCGCTGAACACCCAGCCCAGCAGCTCGGTGCCGTCGAGCGTGACCATCAGCGTCTGGTCGTCGCCCACACCGACCGGCACGAGCAGCATGTCCTCGTCCAGGTCGAGCAGGCCGGCCGGCGAGATGCTCCACACCGCGCGCGGCGGCGGCGGCAGCATCGCCGGCCACTGGCGCCATTGCACGCCGATGGTGCGGCCGACCTGGGTGGTCAGCCGGCGGGTGGCTTCGGGTTCGGCGCTCAGCACGTGGTTGAGCAGCAGGGTGACGCGGCCGAGGGCCTCGCGTCCCAGGGGTTCCAGCAGGGCTTCAAGCATCCTGCGATTGTAGGTGGGCGTTGACATCCTCCCCGCCCCAAAGGACGGGGACTCCGACGGACGCGACCGCTTGCGCGGCCGAGCCTTCGGCGGGTTCCTGCTTCATCGCGGCTGCGCGTCGTCCCCTCACGGGTCTGGCGCGTCTGACCTCCGCTCCACAGGCTTCGGGCCTTTCGACCCAGACCGCGTGTCCCGCGG
>NZ_CAWURG010000047.1:0-75208 GCF_963924895.1 uncultured Sphaerotilus sp. | reverse complement strand
ACAAGATGAAATACACTTGGATGAAAGCAAAGCGTCGGGATAAAGTGGTTCTTGAACAGGATGTCGCTGAAATTCTCGATGGATTTGGCAAAAAATATAAGTTTGAATTTTAAGTATTTAACTTATTTGAAATTGCTTATTTTCGCTATGCCCCACGATTTTATCGTCAAAAACTTGCGACATTACGATGCAGTCAGAAAATACTGCTGATTTGAAACTACAAAAATCTTCATCTGAAGTCCTATTTGCTAGATTTTTTGAAGCATCAAGCGCGACAAATATTTGTTGCTCCCTTCCGCTTCTTACTAATTCTTTAAATCCAAGGATGTCCATGAATAATACAAATCTTTTATGATATATATTGGCGATGGCCATAAATTAAACGGATTGTGTTGATGTTGAGATTTAGGTGTGCTGGCTATGCTATGGCACCCATTGACCCAAGCAAAAAGGTCTTGCGCAGATATTTGAACAGCGCAGTATAACGGGTATGACGGCATTTGGTGTCGAACTCAGGAGCACCCTTCACGGTACCTTGGTTGTAGGCTACGGCGTTCGTATGAAGTGTGGCGAGGCTCTGATCTCGACAGAGTTCACACTGAAATTTGTCCGGCGAAATAACGTACATTTCTGACAAAGGAGGCCCTCATGCCCACCACGCAACCTCGCACCACCCGCGTCGAAGCCCGCATCGCCCCCGACGTGCTCGCCCTCGTCCGCCGCGCTGCCGAGCTGCAGGGCCGCAGCGTCAGCGACTTCCTGGTCGTGGCGGCACGCGAGGCGGCCTGTCGGACCATCGAGGACGCTCAGATCATCCGCCTGTCGGTCGAGGACCAGGAGCGGTTTGCGCAGGCGTTGCTGGAGCCGCCGGCCCCGTCGCCCGCGCTGGAGCGCGCCGCGCAGGCCCACGCGCAGCTGATCGACCGCGCCGTGTGACAGCAGCCCCATTCCGGATCGAAGCGCTGAGCCCCGCGCACCCGCGATCCGATTTCGACTGCGGTTCGCCCCCGCTCGACCGCTACCTGAAGGAGCAGGTCGGGCAGGACGTGCGCCGCCGCGTGGCGTCGTGCTTCGTGGCGGTGGATGTGGAGACGGGCGCGGTGGCCGGGTACTTCACGCTCGCCGCGGCCGGGGTGCCGCTGACCGACCTGCCCGACGCGCTGGCGCGCCGCCTGCCGCGCTATCCCTCGGTGCCGGTGGCCCGGCTCGGGCGGCTGGCGGTCGATCGGCGCCACCAGGGGCGGCAACTCGGCGCGGCGCTGCTGTGGGACGCCGTGCAGCGGGCCTTGCAGTCGCCGGTGGCCACGTTCGCCGTGATGGTCGATGCCAAGGATGAGAGCGCAGCCCGGTTCTACCAGCGCCACGGCTTCATCGCGTTCGCCCATGCGCCGCTGCAGATGGTGTTGCCGCTCGCGGGCCTGAAATCAGCGAACTGAGTCGCTGCTGCACAAAAAACGACGCGAGGACGACACGGATACGGGGCAAACACCGCAAAGAGGTGCTGCCCGATGGATAAGGGTTTTCCATTGGTCGTTACAGTGGCGCCTTCCCCTCGCGCTCTGTCCCCATGCCCATCGCCACCCCCTCCCGCCCCCTCCACGGCATCCTGTTCGTCATCGCCGCCGTCGCCCTGTTCGCCTGCTTCGACGCGGGCGTGAAGGTCGCCAGCGCGATTGCCTCGGTGGGGCTGGTGGTGTGGGCGCGCTACATGTTCCAGGTCGGGTTCACCGCGCTGACCGTGCTGCCGCGCCGCGGCACCGCGCTGCTGAAAACCGAGCGCCCGGGCCTGCAACTGCTGCGCGGCCTGAGCCTGCTGTCGCTGAGCGTGCTGGCCTTCTTCAGCCTGCAGGTGATGCCGGTCGGCGAGTTCACCGCCATCGTGATGCTCACCCCGCTGCTGATCACGCTGCTGGCCACGCTCACGCTCGGCGAGCGCATCCCGGCGCTGCGCTGGCTGCTGCTGGCGGGCGGGATGGTCGGCGCGCTGGTCGTGATCCGGCCCAAGGGCGAGGCGCATGACCTGGGCTGGGCGGCGCTGCTGCCGTTCGGGCTGGTGCTGTCGAACGCCGTGTTCCAGCTCATCACCAGCCGCCTGGCGCGCACCGAAGACCCCGCGACGACGCAGTTCTACACCGGCCTGACCGGCGCCGCGCTCACCAGCGTGCTGCTGCCGTGGAGCTGGCAGACGCTGACGCCGGCCGGCTGGGCGCTGCTGGTGCTGCTCGGCGCGCTGAGCACCTCGGGCCACTTCCTGCTGATCCTCGGCTACATGCGCGCCGGGGCCGCCACGCTGACGCCCTTCCTGTACTTCCAGATCATCTTCGCCACGCTGGTCGGCTGGCTCTGGTTCGGCCACGCGCCGGACGCGGCCACGCTCGGCGGCATCGCGATCATCACCGGCTGCGGCGTGCTCGGCACCTGGCTGTCCAGCCGCGAGCGGCCCACCACTGCGCCCTCTGCGCCGCTCAACCGCGGACCGCTGCCCAAGGCCGGCTGAGCCACACTGGTGGGCATGAGCCTCACCCACACCTACCCCCTTCGCGTCGAGTTCGGCGACTGCGACCCGGCGCAGATCGTCTGGTTCCCCAACTTCTTCCGCTGGGTCGATGCCGCGAGCCGGCATTTTTTCGTCCAGTGCGGCCTGCCGAGCTGGAAGGAGACCGAGCGCGAGCGCGGCATCCTCGGCACGCCGCTGGTCGACACACAGGCGAAGTTCCTGCGTCCCGCCTCCTATGGCGACGCGCTGTCGATCGACTCCAGCGTCACCGAGTGGCGCCGCAAGAGCTTCGTCATGACGCACCGCATCCGCCGCGGCGAGACGCTGCTGGTGGAGATCACCGAGGTGCGCGTGTTCGCCCGCCGCAAGGGCGATGGCAGCGATCCGCATGCGATCGAGGCCGTTCTGGTGCCCGCCGACTGGCGCCGGCTGTGCTCGGCTGCAGAAGGTGAATCTTTACCCCCTGATTGAGCGGGTACAGATCCGTACATTTCCGCACGGCGGTTGGCCCGTCGAAATTCAGGGGCGTGAGAGCGCCGGAAGTAGCCCCCAAACTCCATCCCAATCAGCAATTCGGGCCAAAGGGTTTTGGGTATGACGACTTCGGATGCAGTGCAATTCCTGCCGTGGGACACCTTCATGGAACGGCACGAAGCGGCGTGGATGCGCTTGTGGGCCGCACAGGGCGCAGCGCCTGATCTGAGCCCGATCTGGGCGCGCAGCCTGCTGCACGGCCACCAGCTGGACACGGCCGAACTGCGCGTGGCCTTCCGCACCACCGCCTGTGGCGAGCTGTCGATGGTCTGGCCGCTGCGCTTCACGACCCAGCGCCGCATGGGCTTCACCTGGAAGAAGGTCGGCGCCCTGTCGAACATCTTCTGTCTGCACGGGGGCTTGCTGACCTCGCTGGACACCACCGCCGCCGTGCGCCAGACGCTGCAGGCGCTGCAAGGGATGACCGGCGCCTGGCACTGGCTCGACGTCGATCTGCTGGAAGTGGGTGCGCCCCTGCACAAGGCCTGGCTGCAAGCGGCGGAGCAGGTCGATTGCCGCGTCGAGCACATTCCCAAGGGCCGCTCGCCCTACATCGCCAGCCCCGGCACGCTGGACGATTTCCTGGCCACCAAGAGCCGCAACTTCCGCAGCAACATGCGGGCACGCCGCCGCGATGTCACGACCGATCCAGGCGTCGAGGTGCGCTACTTCACCCAGCCCCACGAGATGGCCGCCTACTTCGCGCTGGCGCTGGGCGTCGAGCGCCAGAGCTGGAAGCGCCAGACCGGGACGTCGCTCGCCGCGCGCGACTGGGAAACCCGGCTGTACGAAGCACTGCTGACCCGCTATGCCACGCTGGGTCGGGTGCTGGCCGCCGTGCTCTTCATCGACGGTGTGCCGACGGCGCACAGCATGGACCTGCTGCAGGGCGAACGTGTCTACGGCCTGAAGACCAGCTTCGATCCGGCCTACACCGCGCGCCGCCCTGGCGTGATGCTGCTGGTGGCACGGCTGGAGCGCTACTTCGCGCAAGGAGTGCGCGAGTTCGACTTCATCGGTCTGGACGAGGAGTACAAGCTGCAGTGGAGCCGCAACTGCCGGACGCACGAGTCCCTGCGGCTGTATGCGCCGACGCTGGCCTCGCGGGCGCTGTTTCTCAGCGTCGACCTGCGCCGGCAGGCGCGTGCCTACCGGGCCGGATCGGCTGCGCCGGTGCCGGTGGCCCAGCCGGCATTGGCGAGGACCTCGCTCGACGCCGACCACCTGTCGATGTCGACCTGATCCAGCCGGCTGTGGATCTCGAAGGTCAGCGCGTTCAGCCCGAACTGCGGCCGGTACACCGCGGTGGGCCACAGGCAGGGCCACAGCAGCAGCAGGAAGACCGCCAGGATCAGCCGTGAGTGGAACCCGTCCTGCCGGGTCTCGCGCATCAGGTCACTGAGCGGTCCGACGTTCAGCAGGAGCAGTCCGATGCCCAGGTGCAGGCCCAGCAGGATGACCAGAAAGTGTTGCATGCGGAAATGCTAGACACTTTTGGTTCCGTATGGTACCGATCCCTCCGCGCAAGCTCCCTGCAGATGCGGGAGCATTTGGATCTGCAAGGACCGGTTTTTTAATCTCCGGCCGCGCTCGAGCAATTCAGGCGCGCAAGCCGGTGGATCCGTGGAGTTCGACCACGGCCGCTGCCCGCCGCGTCAGCACCGCGCGCTGGTTCAGATAGCCCTTGTCGGTGATCTCGCCCGCGTCCACGCTGGGTGGTTCGTCCAGGAGCAGCGCGCAGACCGGCGTCTGCGATGAGCCACCCCCTTCAGCCTTCATCGCCCGCAGTCCGGCGCGCAGATGGGCTTCCAGTTCGGCCCGCGGCAGCGCCTTGGCCTGCGGGGTCGGGAAGACCAGCAGGCCGATTTCCTCGCGCTCGTGGCCGGTGATGACGACGTCGGCCACGTGCGGCGCCAGCGCAGTGACGGCGCGCACCCGCAGCGTGCCGACGCTGACCCAGGTGCCGCTGAGCAGCTTGAAGTCCTCGGCCACACGCCCGTCGAAGACGATGCCACGCTCGGGGCGGGTCTCGTCGACCAGCCGGGCGGCGTCGCCGATGCAGTAGTAGCCGTCGGCGTCGAAGGCCTTGGCGGTGACCTCGGGCGCGTGGCGGTATTCGGAGAACACGTTCGGGCCGCGCACGCGGATCTCCAGCTTGCCGCCGTTGGGCAGCAGCTTCAGCTCGACCCCGGGCAGCGGCAGGCCGATGCAGCCGGCGCGGTCGATGCGCCAGTGCACATTGGTGACGGCGGGCGCGGTTTCAGTCGCGCCCCACGACGAGGTGAACCACAGCGGCCGGTTGCGCACCTTGGCGACCACCGCTTCGAGCCGCGTCCACAGGCTCTGCGGCAGCGCGGCGCCGGCGTAGAACACCCCTTCGAGGTTCTCGATCACGTCGCGGGCGAGCTGCTCGTCGGCTTCGAGGTAGGGCAGCAGCATGTCGAAGCCGCGCGGCACGTTGAAGTGGAAGTTCGGCCGCACCTCGCGCAGGTTGGCCACCGTCTTCTCGATCAGGCCGGGCACCGGGCGGCCCTCGTCGACCCAGAGGCTGCCGCCGTGGGCCAGCACCATGTGGAAGTTGTGGTTGCCGCCGAAGGTGTGGCTCCAGGGCAGCCAGTCGAGCAGGCGCAGCTGGTGGCGCGTGAGGAAGGGCCAGGCCTGCGCGATCTGCTTCTGGTTGGCGCAGAGCATCCGGTGGCTGTTGACGACGACCTTGGGCACGCCGGTCGAGCCGGAGGTCAGCAGGTACTTGGCCGGCCACTCGGGGCGGATCGCGGCGAAGGCGCGCATCACGGCGGGGGTTTCGGCGTGGTCGAGCAGCCCGGCGAAGGCGTGTGCGCCATCGAAGGCCGCCGCGTTCTGGCTGAACACCACCGGCACGTCGCGTCCCCGTGGCCAGGTGCGCACCGGCGGGCCGTAGACGCCCGGCTCGGCGGCGTAGACCAGCGCGGGGTCGAGTGCGTCGAGGATGGCGTGGATCTTCTCGAAGTCCTTGGTCAGCCGGCAGTAGGCGCTCGACACCGTGCAGGCCACGCGGCCGAGGTGCATCGTCGCCAGGATCAGCAGCGCGTGGTCGACGCTGTTGTCCGACAGGATCACCACCGGCTTGTCGGCGGGCAGGTTCAGGTCGAGCTGCGCTTGCGCGAGCCGGCCGACCGCGTCGCGTGTCTGGCGGTAGCTGAGCTGGCGCCAGCCGCCGGTCGCGTCGCGCTCGGCGAGGAAGACGGCGTCGGGCGTGGTCTGCGCCCAGTGCTCCAGCCACTCGCCGATGCAGCGCACGAAGGGCTGCAGCAGCTCGGGCGAGCGCAGGATGAAACCGCCACCGGGCAGGTCCTCGCGCAGCACCCGCGGCGGGGCGAGGGCGGCAGCGTCGTCGAACAGCATCAGGTCCATGTCGTGTGTCTCCTTGGGTTCTTGTCGGGATGCGTTTCAGACGCCGAGGAAACCGGCCAGCTCCGAGCTGCCGCGCAGCGCCTCGGAAGGCCCTTCGAGCACGACGCGCCCCTTCTGCATCACCACCAGCCGATCCGACTCGGTGCAGACCTTGCGGTAGTCGCGGTCGACGATCAGCGTGGCGATGCCGGTGCGGCGGATGCTGGCGATGACGCGCCAGATCTCGGCGACGATCAGTGGCGCGAGCCCTTCGGTGGCCTCGTCGAGGATGACTGCGTCGGGGTTGGTCATCAGCGCGCGGCCGATCGAGAGCATCTGCTGCTCGCCGCCGGAGAGCTGGCTACCCAGATTCGTCAGCCGTTCGGACAGGCGCGGGAAGGTCTCCATCACGCGCTCGTAGGTCCAGTCCTTCTGCCCCCGGGTGCCGGCACGGGCCGCCATCACGAGGTTCTCGCGCACGGTCAGCGTCGGGAAGATGCCGCGGCCCTCGGGCACATAGGCCACGCCCAGCTGCGCGACCTGGTGCGGCATGCCCTTGGACAAGTCCTTGCCCGCGACCTGGATGCGCCCCTCGCGCTGGCGCACATGGCCCAGCAACGTGCGGATCAGCGTGGACTTGCCCATGCCGTTGCGCCCGAGCAAGCCCACCGTCTCGCCCCGGGCGAGTCGGAAGTCGATGCCGTGCAGGATGTGGCTGCTGCCGTACCAGGCCTGCACGCCCTGCGCGTCGATGATCAGCGGGGTCGATGTGGATGCAGAAGACGGTGTCGACATCAGTGGCCTCCCAGGTAAGCGGCCTGCACGTCGCGGTTGGTGCGCACCTCGTCGGGCGTGCCGGTGGCGATCACCGCGCCGTTGACCATCACGGTGATCCGGTCGGCGACTGCGAACACCGCGTCCATGTCGTGCTCGACCAGCAGGATCGCGTGGCCGGTCTTCAGCTCGCGCAGCAGCTCCAGCATCCGGTGCGACTCCTCCGGCCCCATGCCCGCCAGCGGCTCGTCCAGCAGCAGCACGCGCGGCTCGGTGGCCAGACACATCGCGATCTCCAGCTGGCGCTTCTGGCCGTGCGACAGGCTCGCCGCCGTGCGTTGGGCGAATGCGGCGAGTCCTGCGCGCTCGATCGCCGCCTGCGCCCGCCCGGTGCTGGTGCGGCACGCCTGCGCCGACTCCCACCACGCGAACGGCCGCTGCACACGCGCCTGTGCGGCGAGCCGGCAGTTCTCGGCCACCGTCAGCGGCAGGAAGATGTTGTTGCGCTGGTAGCTGCGCCCGATGCCGGCGTGGGCGAGCTTCGGCTGCGGCCAGCGCGTCACGTCCTTGCCGTCGAGCCGCACCTCGCCGCTGGTCGGCGGCAGCTCCCCGGAGAGCAGGTTGATCAGCGTGGACTTGCCCGCGCCGTTGGTGCCGATGACGGCGTGGATCTCGCCTTCAAACAGCGCCACCGACACCTTGTCCACGGCGACCAGCGCGCCGAAGCGGCGGGTGAGGGCGCGGGCCTCGAACAGGGCTTTGTTCATGCCGCCTCCTTGCGTTGCTGCAGCCGCGACCACACGCCCGCCAGCCCCTGCGGCAGCAGCGCCACCGCCACGATGATGAAGCCGCCGAACAGCAGCTGCCAGTGCTTGCTCAGCGCCGAGAACCACTCCGACAGCAGCACGAACGCGAACGCCCCCGCCACCGCCCCGCCCAGGCTGCCCAGCCCGCCCAGGATGATCATCACCAGCGCATTGCCGCTCTGGTGCCAGGACAGGATCTCGGGCGTCACGAAGCCGTACTGCACCGCGTAGAGGAAGCCACCGAGTCCGGCCAGCATCCCCGCGACGACAAAGCTCGCGAGCTTGTAGAGCAGCGTGGCATAACCGGCGGCGCGCATCCGCTGCTCGTTGTGCTTGATGCCCACCAGCGCGTGCCCGAAGCGCGAGCGCAGCACCAGCGTCAGCACCCCCAGCGTCAGCGCGAGCGCGCCCAGCACGAACCAGTAGAAGCTGTTGGCCTGCTCCAGGTCGATCCACTGCCAGCCGGCGATCGTCAGTGCCGGCTTGAAGTAGACGTAGGCACCGTCGCTGCCCCCGGCGATCGACGTGTCGTGGAAGACGAAGAAGACCAGCTGCGCGAAGGCCAGCGTGACCATGATGAAGTAGATGCCCTGCGTGCGCATCACCAGCGCGCCGATCACCAGCGCGAGCAGCCCTGCGCCGCCCATCGCCGCCGCCAGCATCAGCCAGCCGTTGCCGGCCTCGGACATGGGCGCGAGCATCGCCACCGCGTAGGCGCCGAAGCCGAAGAAGGCCGCGTGGCCCAGGCTCACCAGCCCGGTGTAGCCCACCAGCAGCTGCAGGCTGGCGGCGAAGATCGACATGATCATCACCTTGGCGAGCAGCTCGGTGTGGAACTTGCCGCCGATCGGCTCGGGCAGCAGCGGGAACACCGCCAGCAGCGCGAAGACGAGCACCCAGGCGATGACGGGCAGCGAGGAACGAGATGGTTTGGAGTGGGAGGAGGTCATCGCCGATCACCCTGCCTTGAACAGACCGGCCGGACGCCACAGCAGGATGGCTGCCATCAGCACATAGACCAGTGCCCCGGCGCCTTCCTGCCAGAGCACCTTGCCGAAGGTGTCGACGAAGCCGATCAGGAGTGCGGCGACCAGCGCGCCCTTGATCGAGCCGATGCCGCCGATCACGACGACCACGAAGCAGATGATCAGCACCTGTCCGCCCATGCCCGGGTACACCGAGGACACGGGTGCCGCGATCATCCCGGCGAACACGGCGAGTGCCACCCCGACCGCGAACACCACCCGGTACAGCAGCGTGATGTTGATGCCCAGCGACTGCACCATCTCGCGGTTGGTCGCACCAGCCCGCACCATCATCCCCACACGGGTCTTGCTGATGAGCAGGTACATGCCGAGCGCCAACAGCAGGCACACCGCCGACACCGCCAGCCGGTAGACCGGGTAGGTCATGCCGTTGCCGATGGCGATCGAGCCTGCGAGCCAGCCGGGGATGTCCACGCCGTGCACGTCGTCACCCACCAGGATGCTGCGCAGCTCCTCGAACACCAGGATCAGCCCGTAGGTCATCAGCACCTGCTGCAGGTGCTCGCGGTCGTAGAGGTAGCTGAAGAACACCCACTCCAGCACGTAGCCGAAGGCCACCGCCAGCACGGTGCCGACCAGCAGGGCCAGGGGCAGGCTGCCGAGCAGCGAACTCAAGCTGAACGCCAGGTAGGCGCCGATCATGTAGAAGCTGCCGTGGGCGAGGTTGATCACGCCCATGATCCCGAAGATCAGCGTCAGCCCCGAGGCCACCAGGAACAGCAGCAGGCCGTACTGCACGCTGTTCAGGCACTGGATGAGGAAGGTGGTCAGGTCCATGCGGGGCGGGGGCGTGGTCAGCGATCAGGCGTGGATCAGAGCTTGCAGCCGCGCGCCGGGTCGGTCAGACCCTTCACCGCGATGCCCACGTTCTTGTTGACCTTGCCGGTCACCTCGCGCAGGTAGAAGTCCTGCACCGGGTTGTGCGCCTTGCTCAGCGTGAAGGGGCCGCGCGGGCTGTCGATCCGGGCGGCTTCCATCGCCTTGACCAGACCGTCGCGGTTCTTCACGTCGCCCTTGACGGCGACCATGCCGGCCCCCAGCAGTTGTGCCGCGTCATAGCCCTGCACGGCGTACACATCGGGCTGCTGCTTGTAGGTCTTGGCGTACTGGAGCCGGAACGCCTTGTCCTTCGGGTTCGTCAGGTCGTCGGCGTAGTGCAGCGTGGTCAGCAGGCCCTTGGCGGTGTCGCCCTGGGCTTCGAGCGTGCCGTCGGTCAGGAAGCCGGCGCCGATCAGCTTGATGTTGGCGCCCAGACCGGCAGCCGCCCAGTCCTTGACGAACTTGACCGCGCCGCCACCGGCGAAGAACACGTACACCGCGTCCGGCTTGAGCGCGGCGACTTCGGTCAGCAGCGCCTGGAACTCCACGCCGGGGAAGGGCAGGTTCAGCTCCTTCACCACCTTGCCGCCGCCCGCCTCGAAGCCTTCCTTGAAGCCGCGCACCGATTCATCCCCGGCCGCGTACTTCCACGTCAGCGTCACCGCGGTCTTGATCTTCTTGTCGGCGGCGACCTTGCCCATGGCGTAGCCCGGCTGCCAGTTCGAGAACGAGGAGCGGAAGATGTTGGGGGCGCACAGCGGGCCGGTGATGGCATCCGCGCCGGCGTTCGGCACGATCAGCAGCGTGTTGTTGTCCTTGGCGACCTTGGCCATCGCCATCGCGACACCCGAGTGCACGGTGCCGACCATCACGTCGACGTTGTCGCGCTTGACCAGCTTGTTGGCGTTGTCGGCCGCCTTGGACGGGTCGGACTCGTCGTCGACCTTGACGTACTCGACCGCACGGCCGCCGAGCTTGCCGCCTTGCTCGTCGACGTACTGCTTGAAGCCGTTCTCGATGGCCACGCCGAGGGCGGCGAAGGTGCCGGTGTAGGGCAGCATGAAGCCGACCTTGAGCTTGTCTTCGGCGAGGGCGCCGCCAGCGATCGAGAGCAGTGCGGTGGCGAGCAGGGTGCGGGTGAGGATGGGGGTCATGTCATGTCTCCAGAGGAAATGGGGCCGGTGTGGACGTTCTGCGTCTCAGCGGGGAGGACGATGCAGGAATTCGGTGGCGCTGCCTATCAGGGCTTCCGGCTGGTCGCGGTGCGGACTGTGGCCGCAGGCGGCGAGCTGCAGCAGCGTGGTACGGCCGGGACAAAGGTCGGCGATGCGCTCGATCTGGGCCATCGTGCCGTACTGGTCGTCGTGTCCCTGCACGGCCAGGACCGGGCAGCGGACCTGCGCGACCTCGCGCTCGATGTTCCAGCCGCGGAAGGCCGGATCGAGCCAGATGTCGTTCCAGCCGCGGAAGGCGGAGTCCGGGTCGGCATGGTGGCGGCCGAGCTTGTCGCGCAGGTCGGTCGTCGCGTAGGCCGTGCGGGCCTCGGCGATGCTGGCGATACTCAGGTCCTCGACGAAGAGATGCGGCGCCGCGACGACGAGGGCCGCGACCCGCTCCGGGAACATTGCCGCGTGCAGCAGCGCGATCGAGCCGCCGTCGCTGTGGCCGAACAGCGCATACGGTGCCGGCACGCCGACCGCGTCGAGCACAGCGGGCAGCACTTCGCGCGCCTGCCGGTGCATGAAGTCCGGCTGCCAGCGGACGTGGGCGGGTTTCGGGGTGGACTGGCCGTAGGCCGGGCGCGAGTACACCAGCCCCGCGCAGCCCAGCGCCGCACACAGTCGGTCCGGGAAGTCGCGCCACATCGACACCGAGCCGAGGCCCTCGTGCAGGAAGACCAGCGTCGGCTGCGGCGCGGCGCCTGCCGGCGCGTCGATGCAGCGGTATTCGATGCGGACCGGGCGGCCGGCCCAGTCGATGTTGGCGAATGCGGTTGCCTGTGCCATCGGGTCAGCCCTGCGCCTTGGTCTGGTTTTCCTGGTCGCGCAGCTTGAAGCGCTGGATCTTGCCGGTGGCGGTCTTGGGCAGGTCCTCGACGAAGTCGATGGTGCGCGGGTACTTGTAGGGCGCCAGCTTGTCCTTGACGAAGGCCTTCAGCTCGGCGTCCGTGACCTCCGCGCCCGCCTTGCGCACGACGAAGGCCTTGGTCTTGGTCAGCCCTTCCGCATCGACCACGCCGATCACCGCGGCTTCGAGCACGGCCGGGTGCTGCACCAGCGTCGCCTCGACCTCGAAGGGCGAGACGTAGATGCCGCTGACCTTGAGCATGTCGTCCGAGCGGCCGCCGTAGGTGTAGGTGCCATCGGGGTTGCGGATGTACTTGTCGCCGCTCTTGGTCCAGCCGCCCTGGAAGGTGTCGCGGGTCTTCTCGCGGTTGCCCCAGTACATCATGGCCGCCGACGGACCCTGGATGTAGAGGTCGCCCGGCTCGCCGTCCGCCACCGGGCGGCCGTCGTCGCCGCGCAGTTCGACCTCGTAGCCCGGCACCGGCCAGCCGGTCGTGCCGTAGCGCACCGCGTCGGGGCGGTTGCTCAGGAAGATGTGCAGCATCTCGGTCGAGCCGATGCCGTCGACGATGTCCACGCCGAAGTGGCGCTGGAAACGCTCGCCGAGGTCCGCCGGCAGCGCCTCGCCCGCCGACGACACCAGCCGCAGCGCCACCGCCTCGCGCGCCGGCAGGTTCGGGTGCGCCAGCATCCCCGCGAAGCCGGTCGGGGCACCGAAGAACACCGTCGGCTTCACGCCACCGACGCCGCCGAGCCAGCGCTTGAAGGTGGCGTCCGGCGTGGGGCGCTCGCCCATCAGGATCGTGGTGGCGCCCACCGTCAGCGGGAAGCTCAGCGCGTTGCCCAGCCCGTAGGCGAAGAACAGCTTGGCGGCCGAGAAGCACACGTCCTGCTCGGTCAGGCCGAGGACGCCGGTGCCGTACAGCTCGGCGGTCCAGTAGGGATTGGCGTGCGAGTGCACCGTGCCCTTGGGCCGCCCGGTCGAGCCGGACGAGTAGAGCCAGAAGCCGGGGTCATCGCCGCTGGTGGACGCTGCCTTCTGCGCCGGCGCGTGGGCGGCGAGGAAGGACTCGAACTCGACCTCGGCCGGGTGCAGCGGCGCGGCCGGACGCGAGACGATGACCTTCTGCACCTCGTGGTCCGACTTGACCATCGCCGCGGTCAGCGTCGGCAGCAGCGCGCCGGAGACCAGCACGGCCTGCGCCCGCGCGTGCTCCAGCATGTAGGCGTAGTCGTCGGCCGTCAGCAGCGTGTTGACCGCCACCGGCACCAGCCCGGCGTACATCGCGCCGAGGAAGCTCACCGGCCAGTCGCAGCCGTCCTGCATCAGCAGTAGCACCCGCTCCTCGCGCTTCAGGCCCATCGCCCGCAGTGCGGCGGCCAGCCGGCGCACGCGCTCGTCGAGCTGGCCGTAGGTGAGCGTGCCGAGGTCGTCGATGAAGGCGGCCTTGTCGGGGCGGGCGGTGTTCAGCGACAGCAGGTGCTGTGCGAAGTTGAAGGGCTGTCCGGCGGTGGGGGCGTTCATGGGGTGTCCTGTCCTCTCACGGTCCGGTCATTGGCCGGTGAATTCGATGGCGCCCTGCGGCAGCAGGTAGAGCACGTAGGCGCGGCCCTGCGCCACCGTGGGCCGGTGGGCGGTGTCCGGGCCGTAGACCAGCCAGCCGGCACCGCGGCCGTCGAAGGTGGCGCCAGCATCGACCGGCACGATCAGGTCGATCTCGCCGTTCGGGTGGCGGTGGTGCGGGCCAGCGATGTCGTTCATGTCGACCACGTCCACCGAGCAGCCGGCCAGATCGTCCGCTGCCTTGAAGATGCGCCCGTAGCGGATGCCGCCGCCTTCGCGGTTGCACAGCCAGCCTTCGGCAACGCCGGTGCGGATCTCGTCGGCCAGGTGCTGGTAAGTCACGCTGCCTGCACCATGGTGCAGGTTCAGCCAGGCGTCGAGGTCGGCATCGAGGGGTCGGCCAGCGATCTGGGCACCGAGTTCGGCCAGCGCGGCACGGAAAGTGGCTTGCGACATGGAGGTTTGATCCGGGTTTGATCGGGGAGGGCTTGCGGCCCGCATGAACATGCACTATTGTGCTTTCGCCGGACGATAGTTCTCGTCCCAATCAGTGTCAAGCAATATAGTGCATACATAGTGTTTCCCCTTAGACCCTGAGCGGAAGCCAAGCGACATCACCATGCAGGTCAATTCCATCGAAGCGGCGGCGCTGGCCGCCATTCCGTCGCCGGCCGAGGAGGCCAAGAACCCGCTGCTGGTCACGCTGGGCGAGCGGGTGCGCGACCTGCGCGCGCGGCGCGGGCTGACGCGCAAGGCGGTGGCGCTGGCGTCGGAGGTGTCGGAGCGGCACCTGGCGAACCTGGAGTACGGCACCGGCAATGCGTCGATCCTCGTGCTGCAGCAGGTGGCGGGCGCGCTGCAGTGCTCGCTGGCCGAGCTGATCGGCGACGTGACGACCTCGTCGCCGGAGTGGCTGATGATCCGCGAGCTGCTGGAGGGCCGCAGCGACGCCGAACTGCGCCGCGCCCGCGAAGCGCTGGCCACGCTGTTCGCCGCCGGCTCCGCCGCACAGGCCGAGCGCGGCCACTGCATCGCGCTGATCGGGCTGCGCGGGGCTGGCAAGTCCACGCTCGGGCAGATGCTCGCCGATGACCTCGGCTACCCGTTCATCGAGCTGAGCCGGCAGATCGAGCAGTTCGCGGGCTGCAGCATCAGCGAGATCCACAACCTCTACGGCACCAACGCCTACCGCCGCTACGAACGCCGTGCGCTGGAAGAGGCGATCCAGATCTACCCCGAAGTCGTCATCGCCACGCCGGGCGGGCTGGTGTCGGACGCGGCGAACTTCAACCTGCTGCTCGGCCACTGCACCACGGTCTGGTTGCAGGCCACGCCCGAGGACCACATGCGCCGCGTCGCCGAGCAAGGTGACCTGCGGCCGATGGCGGGCAGCCAGGAGGCGATGGAGGATCTGCGGCGCATCCTGGCGGGGCGGTCGTCGTTCTATGAAAAGGCGGATCTGGTGTTCGATACCAGTGCGCAGGATCTGGAGGCGAGTTTCGTGCTGCTGCGGAAGCAGTTGCGCGGCACGCTGGGCTTGCCGGCCTGATCCCTTGGTTCCACTGTCCGGAGACACCCCCATGCCCCGTCGATCGCGCATTGCCCCCCTCTTGTTGGCCTTGGGGGCGCTGATCGGCCTGCCGTGCGTGGCGTCCGCCGCTGACGCGGTTTCTCGCATCACGCGGGTCACCGTCTACCCCGGCACGGCCGTCGTCGAGCGCACGGCCCGCGTGCCGGCGGGTGCCCGCGAGCTGGTGCTGAACTGCCTGAGCCCGCAATTCGACATGGCCTCGCTGCGCGTCGAGGGCGATGCCGCTGTCCGGATCGGTCCGGTGACTGCGACCAACCGCCCGCGCGCCGAGCAAACCGCCTGCACCGCCAGTCCGCTGGATGGGCGCATCACGGCGCTGGAAGACCGCATCGCTGGCCTGACCGCTGAACACGCCTCGCAGGAGCTGGTGTTGGGCTTGCTCAAAGGGCTTGGAGCGCCGGCGGACGGGGCTGCCCGGGCACCCGCGGCACCGGGCGGCTCGCTGGCGGCCACGCTGTCGCTGGTGCAGCGGACCGGGCTGGACGCCTATCAGCAGCAGCACCGCCTGCAACGCGAGCGCGAGAAGCTGGAGCAGGAACTCGCGCCGCTGAAGGCCGAGCGCGAGCGCCAGCAGCCCGGCGGCGGCGAGGTGCGTCAATTGCGCATCCAGCTGCAGGCGACGGCCGAAGCCGAGTTGCGCCTGCAGTACCAGACACCCGGCCCGACCTGGGCGCCGGCCTACCGCGCCACGCTGGATGCGACCGCTGCCGTGGTCGAGATGGAGCGCCAGGCGCAGGTCAGCCAAAGCACGGGCGAGGACTGGTCCGGCGTGGCGCTGCGGCTGTCGACCGGCTCGCCGCAGTCGGCCACCAGCGGGCCGGCGCCGCGGCGCTGGGAGATTTCACCGCGTCCGCCGATGCCCGTCCCGGCGCCGCGCGCCTTGGCGATGGCCCCGGCACCGGAGATGGCGATGCTGGCCAGTGCCAAGCGGGCCGATGCCGGTGATGCGACCGAGCCGCTGGACTTCGCCGTGCAGGTCCGCCAGGGCGAGTTCGCCACCGAGTTCGAGGTGCCGGGCAAGGTCGATGTGCGCAGCGGCGGGCAGCGGGTGGCCTTCGCGCTCGGCAGCCAACGCTGGCCGGCGCGCGTCAAGGTGCAGACCGTGCCGCAGTCGGACCCGAGCGCGTGGCTCATCGCCGAGGTGGCGCGGCCGGACGGCGTGTGGCCCGACGGCAGCCTGCAACTGGTGCGCGGCACGCAGGTCGTCGGCCGCTCGGTCTGGCGCACCGGCGAACGCGCGCAGATCGCGCTGTCCTTCGGCCGCGACGAGCTGGTGCGCGTGCAGAACCTGCCCGTGACGCAGCAGACCGCCAGCGCCGGCTTCATCGGCAACCGCACCGAGCGCCGGGTCGGCCGCCTCGTCGAGGTCGAGAACCGTCGTCGCACGCCGGTGACGCTGGAGGTGCTCGAATCGACGCCGGTCAGCACCGACGAGAAGATCACCGTCACCCGCCAGTTCACCCCCGCGCCGCAGCCCGGCGACTGGCAGGACCAGCCGGGTGTCGTCGCCTGGACGCAGACGCTGGCGCCGGGGCAGAAGGCGCGCTTCAGCGCCGAGTACCTGATCGGGTATGCGAAGGAGTTGCAGGTGATCGAGCGGCGGTGAGGCGCAGGGGCGGCCATGCTGTGTTGACATCCGCTACACAGGTTTCTATGCTTTGGCGCTGTATAGCTGTTGTGTAGCCATTTTCTGGAGAAGCCCATGCGTGATGCCGCCATCAACCTGCGCGCGCTGCCCGAGCAGCGCGACCTGATCGACCATGCCGCGAGCCTGCTGGGCAAGAACCGCTCTGACTTCATGCTGGAGGCGGCGTGCGAGCGCGCCCAGGCGGTGGTGCTGGACCAGGTCTTTTTCCGCCTGGACGAGGACAAGTTTCAGCAATTCACCGCCTGGCTGGACGCGCCGCCGGTCGCCAATCCCGGTCTGGAACGCCTCATGGCCGTGCAGGCGCCCTGGCCCACCCGCGCGGGCGACTGATGCAGGCGCTGTCCGCCCCTCAGCCGCTGGACACCACCCACCAGTTGACGGCGTTCGATTGCGGGGAGCCTTCGCTGGACGAATGGCTCCGGCGCCGGGCGCTGACCAATCACCTGAGCGGAGCCAGTCGCACCTTTGTCGTGACCGATCTCGACGGCGTGGTGCGCGGCTATTACGCACTGGCGGCCGGCGCGCTAGCCCATGAGGTGGCAACCAGCGCGGTCCGGCGCAACATGCCGGACCCGGTGCCGGTCATGGTGCTGGCCCGGCTGGCGGTGGATCGGCGTGCGCAGGGCGGCCGGGTGGGCGCGGCGCTGCTGCAGGACGCCGTGCTGCGGTCACAAGGTGTGGCTCGGAACGCCGGGGTGCGGGCCTTGCTGGTCCATGCGCTGCACGAGCGTGCGCGGCAGTTCTACGAGCACTACGGCTTCCAGGCCTCGCCCGTCCACCCGATGACGCTGATGCTGCGGCTGAACCCCAGCGCGACTTGAAGCAACTTGAAGCGACGCTGACACTCAAGCATTCGACAGATTGATCCCCGCCAGCAGCCCCAGCAAGTCCACCGTCGCCGCCAGCGCGTCCTCCGGCACGGCCTGCGTCGCCTCCTGGCAGATCGCCTCGGCCGAGGCCAGCGCGTAGCCGTGCAGTTCCTGCCCGGTGGGGGTCAGCGTCGCATAGCCGACGCGGGCGTCGCGCGGATCGGACTCCCGCCCGACCAGCCCGATCTTCTCCAGCGGCAGCAGCGTGCGCGTCACGCCCGAGGCGGTCAGCCCCATGCGCTCGGCCAGGTCGATGCGGCGCAGGCGTGCGCCCTCGGCGCGGGCGAGGTTGTGCAGCACCATGAAGTCGCTGAAGCTCAGGCCGTGGACGCTGGAGAGCTTGTTGTCGAGCCGGCGGGTCAGCACGGCGTAGGCGCGGGTCAGGCGCAGGCAGAGTTCCAGCGAGGTGCTGGGGAGCGGGGCATCGGACATGGATTTGCTTTCGTTATGTTTGAGTAATCAACTATAAATCAAGCAATAACCCGTGGCAACTCTCCGTATTTACCCGAATTTGCCCGACATCCCTCGCAACACGCACTGGAATGCATTGCGCCACGTCATGACATGCAATATCATGCATTCACTGATCCACCGGATCCCACCCGAACACCCCAGATGCACCCTCGTGCGTCTCGCCTCTGGAGCCTGTCCCATGAGTGATGCCGCTGTTGCTGCCGCCCCCTCCGCCGTCGACTACCGCACCCACCCCACGCGCTACCGCCACTGGAAGCTGTCGTTCGAGGGTGCTGTCGCCACGCTGGCCGCCGACTTCGACGAGAACGCCGGCCTGCGCCCCGGCTACAAGCTCAAGCTCAACAGCTACGACCTGGGCGTGGACATCGAGCTGAACGACGCGATCAACCGCGTCCGCTTCGAGCACCCGGAAGTGCGCACGGTCGTCGTGACCAGCGCGAAGGAGAAGGTGTTCTGCTCGGGCGCCAACATCTTCATGCTGGGCGTGTCGAGCCATGCGTGGAAGGTCAACTTCTGCAAGTTCACCAACGAGACGCGCAACGGGCTGGAAGATTCCTCGGCGAACTCGGGCCTGAAGTTCCTGGCGGCGGTGAACGGCGCCTGCGCTGGCGGCGGCTACGAGCTGGCGCTGGCCTGCGACGAGATCATCCTGGTCGATGACCGCTCGTCCGCCGTGTCGCTGCCGGAAGTGCCGCTGCTGGGCGTGCTGCCGGGCACGGGTGGCCTGACCCGCGTGACCGACAAGCGCAAGGTGCGCCACGACCTCGCCGACCTGTTCTGCACCAGCGTCGAAGGTGTGCGTGGCAAGAAGGCCAAGGACTGGCGTCTGGTGGACGACATCGTCAAGCCGGCGCAGTTCGCGGCCACGGTGCAGGAACGCGCGCTGCAACTCGCCGCGCAGAGCGACCGCCCCGCCGATGGCAAGGGCGTCACGCTGACCCAGGTCGAGCGCACGGTCGAAGCCGACGCGCTGCGCTACGCCAACGTGACCGTCGAGATCGACCGCAGCAAGCGCACCGCGACCTGGACCGTCAAGGCCCCGACCGGCGCGCAGCCGACCGACATCGCCGGCATCGAAGCCGCTGGCGCCGCCTGGTACCCGCTGGCAATGGCCCGCGAACTGGAAGACGCGATCCTGTCGATGCGCACCAACGAGCTGGAGATCGGTACCTGGCTCATCAAGACCTCGGGCGACGCCGCCGACGTGCTGGCGATGGACGCCACGCTGGCCGCCCACCAGAACCACTGGCTGGTGCGCGAAACCACCGGCCTGCTGCGCCGCACGTTCAGCCGCCTCGATGTCTCCTCGCGCAGCCTGTTCGCGCTGATCGAGCCGGGTTCGTGCTTTGCCGGCAGCTTCCTGGAGCTGGCGCTGGCCTGTGACCGCAGCTACCACCTCGCGCTGCCGGACGACGAGGCCGCCGCGCCGAAGATCACCGTCGGCGAGGCCAACTTCGGCCGCTTCCCGATGGTCACCGGCCAGAGCCGCCTGGGTCGCCGCTTCTACGACGAGCAGCCGGCGATGGACGCCGTGCGCGCCGCGACCGGTCAGGCGCTGGACGCCGACGCCGCCTTCGCGCTCGGCCTGGTCACGTCGAACCCGGACGACATCGACTGGGCCGACGAGGTCCGCATCGCCATCGAGGAGCGCGTGTCGATGTCCCCGGACGCGCTCACCGGCCTGGAAGCCAACCTGCGCTTCAATGGCCCCGAGAACATGTTCACGCGCGTCTTCGGCCGCCTGACCGCGTGGCAGAACTGGATCTTCCAGCGTCCCAACGCCGTCGGCGAAAAGGGCGCACTGAAGGTCTACGGCAAGGGCGACAAGGCCGCCTTCGACTGGAACCGCGTCTGAATCGGCACCACTTTCGGAACGACTTCAAGGAACCGACATGAGCAGCATCGACTACAGCCAGAAGATCCCCAACAACGTCAACCTGAGCGAAGACCGCACCCTGCAGCGCGCGCTGGAGCAGTGGCAGCCGAACTTCATCAACTGGTGGGACGACATCGGCCCGGAAGGCTCGACCAACAGCGAGGTCTACCTGCGCACCGCCGTCAGCGTCGACCCGCAGGGCTGGGCGCAGTTCGGCCACGTCAAGATGCGCGACTACCGCTGGGGCATCTTCCTGAACCCCGGTGAAACCGACCGCACCATCCACTTCGGCGACCACAAGGGCGAGAAGGCCTGGCAGGACGTGCCCGGCGAGTACCGCGCCAACCTGCGCCGCATCATCGTCACGCAGGGCGACACCGAGCCGGCCTCGGTCGAGCAGCAGCGCCACCTCGGCCTGACCGCACCGAGCATGTACGACCTGCGCAACCTGTACCAGATCAACGTCGAGGAAGGCCGCCACCTGTGGGCGATGGTCTACCTGCTGCACAAGCACTTCGGCCGCGACGGCCGCGAAGAAGCCGAGGCGCTGCTGGAGCGCCGCTCGGGCGACGAGAACAACCCGCGCATCCTGGGTGCCTTCAATGAAGCGACGCCGGACTGGCTGTCCTTCTTCATGTTCACCTACTTCACCGACCGCGACGGCAAGTTCCAGCTCTGCGCGCTGGCCGAGTCCGCCTTCGATCCGCTGGCCCGCACGACCAAGTTCATGCTGACCGAGGAAGCGCACCACATGTTCGTGGGCGAGTCCGGCATCAGCCGCGTCCTCAACCGCACGGCGCAGGTGATGAACGAGCTGAAGACCGACGACGTGGGCAAGCTGCGTGCGGCCGGCGTGATCGACCTGCCGACCATCCAGCGCTACATCAACTTCCACTACAGCGTCACCATCGACCTGTTCGGTGCCGACGAGTCGAGCAACGCCGCGACCTTCTACAGCACCGGTCTGAAGGGCCGCTACGAAGAAGGCAAGCGCGTCGACGACCACCAGCTGCGCGGCCAGACCTACAAGGTGCTGGAAGTGCGCGGCGGGCAGCTCGTCGAGAAGGAAGTCCCGATGCTCAACGCGCTCAACGAAGTGCTGCGCGACGACTACATCAAGGACTCGATGGCCGGCGTTGGCCGCTGGAACAAGGTGCTGGAGAAGGCGGGCATCCCGACCCGCCTGACCGTGCCGCACAAGGCCTTCCACCGCAACATCGGCTCGCTGTCGGGCGTGAAGGTCGCGCCGGACGGCCGCGTGGTGTCGGACGCCGAGTGGAATGCCATGGTCGACCAGTGGCTGCCCTCGGGCGGTGACCGGGCCTTCGTGGCCAGCCTGATGGGCCGTGTCGCCGAGCCGGGCAAGTTCGCCAACTGGATCGCCCCGCCGGTCATGGGCATCAACCGCCAGCCGGTGGACTTCGACTACGTGCGTTTCAACTGATCCTCAAGCCCGACGCGGCCGGCGATACTGGCTGCGTACAAGGCATTGCACATGCTGACAGGGCCCCGCGGGGCCCTTCTTCACGATCTGGAGACACCCCCATGGACATGGCCGACACCGCAGTCATTCGCCAGCACCTCATCGACCCCGAGATCTGCATCCGCTGCAACACCTGCGAGGCGATCTGCCCGGTGGGCGCGATCACGCACGATGACCGCAATTACGTGGTCGATGCGGGCAAATGCAACCTGTGCATGGACTGCATCTCGCCATGCCCGACCGGCTCGATCGACAACTGGCGGGTGATGCCGCGTGTGCTGGCCTACACGCCCGAGGTGCAGCTTGAGTGGGATGAGCTGCCCGCCGAGCTGAGCCCCGAGCAGCTCGCCGAAGCGGGCGTGGCTGATGGCGCCACGGCCGATGTGGCGCCGGCCACCGTCTCGCTGCCCGCGGCGGCGGATGGTTCGACCGCGTTCAACAGCGCCCAGTACGGCGCCACCCTGCCGCCCTGGTCCGCGGCCCACGCCTACACCAACCTCTACGGCCCGAAGGCGCCCGAGAAGTCGGTCACCGCGACCGTGGTCGGCAATGTGCGCGTCACCGAGGTCGGCCAGCACGCCGGCAGCGACTACGACACGCACCACGTCGTGCTCGACTTCGGCGCGATGCCCTTCCCGGTGCTGGAAGGCCAGTCGATCGGCATCGTCCCACCCGGCGTCGACGCCAACGGCAAGCCGCACCACGCCCGCCAGTACTCCATCGCCAGCCCGCGCAACGGCGAGCGCCCCGGCTACAACAACGTCTCGCTGACCATCAAGCGCGTGCTGGAGGACCACCAGGGCCGTCCGGTGCGCGGCGTGGGCAGCAACTACATGTGCGACCTGCAGGTCGGCGACAAGGTGCAGGTGATCGGCCCCTTCGGCACCAGCTTCCTGATGCCGAACCACCCGAAGTCGCACCTCGTGATGATCTGCACCGGCACCGGCTCGGCCCCGATGCGCGCGATGACCGAATGGCGGCGCCGGCTGCGGGCGAGCGGCAAGTTCGAGGGCGGCAAGCTGGTGCTGTTCTTCGGCGCCCGCACCCAGGCGGAGCTGCCGTACTTCGGCCCGCTGCAGACCCTGCCCAAGGACTTCATCGACATCAACTTCACCTTCTCGCGCGAAGCCGGCAAGCCCAAACGCTACGTGCAGGACGCACTGCGCGAGCGCGCCGCGGATCTGGCGCCGCTGCTGAGCGATCCGAACGCGTACTTCTACGTCTGCGGGCTGAAGGCGATGGAGGAGGGCGTCGTGCTGGCGCTGCGTGATCTGGCGACGCAGGCGGGGATGAACTGGGACACGGTCGGCGCGGCGCTCAAGGCGCAGGGGCGGCTGCACCTGGAAACCTACTGATCTGCGGCAAATCCCGTATTGATTGGCCGACCGATCGGTCGACAATACGCCCTTTCTGGTCCTGCTCCGCGCTCCGATATGCACTCCATGGCTCCCCCGGACTATGTCCAATGGCTCCAGTCGCTCAAGGAGCAGATCCGCACAGCCCGCATCAAGGCGAGTCTGGCGGTCAACAGCGAGCTGATTCGCCTGTACTGGCGGATCGGCTCGGAGATCGTTGCCCGACGTGCCACCCAGCACTGGGGCACCAAGGTGCTGGAGCAACTGGCGAAAGACCTGCGGTCCGAGTTCCCGGACATGAAGGGCTTGTCGCTCACGAACCTCAAGTACATGGCCATGTACGCAGAGGCGTGGCCGGATGGCTCAATTGGTCACCAGCCTGGTGACCAAATTCCATGGAAGCACAACTGCCTCCTGATTGAGAAGATCAAGGACCGGCCCACCCGCGAGTGGTACATCAAGAAGACCACGGAGCATGGCTGGAGCCGCTCGATCCTGGAGATGCAGATCGAGTCCCAGGCGCACCGACGGTTCGGCGCTGCACAGACGAACTTCGAGCGCACGCTCCCGGCGCCGCAATCGGATCTGGCCCGCGACCTGCTCAAGGATCCCTACGCCTTCGACTTTCTCGGACTCACGGACGCCACCAATGAGCGCGCCATCGAAAAGGGACTGATCCAGCACCTGCGGGATTTCCTGATCGAGCTGGGCGTCGGCTTCGCGTTCGTGGGCAGCCAGTACAAGCTCGACATCGAGGGCGACGAGTTCTACATCGACCTGCTGTTCTACCACCTCAAACTGCACTGCTACGTCGTCATCGAACTCAAGAACACCGAGTTCAAGTTCGAGTACACCGGCCAGCTCAATGGCTACCTTGCGGCGGTGGACGACCTCGTGCGCGACCCCGCGCACGATGCCCCGACCATCGGACTCATCCTCTGCAAGAGCAAGAAGAAGACGATGGTCGAGTACGCCCTGCGGGGCGTGCAGACGCCGATGGGGGTATCGACCTACCGCACCGCGCTGCCGGATGCCGTGGCGCAGGCGTTGCCGAGCATCGAGGTGCTGGCCGCAGAGATCGAGCGGCTGCCGGACATCGGCGGTGATGCCGAGTAACTGATCGCCTGACTGACCGATTGACCACAAGGAATTCGTGTGACCACCCTGTCCATCACCTCCCGCCAACCCGGCGTCGCCCAAGTCACGATGGCCCGCCCGGCCGTGTTCAATGCCTTCGACGAGCAGATGATCGCCGAGCTGGACGCCGCCTTCACCCGGCTCGCCGCTGACGACAGCGTGCGCGTGGTCGTGCTGGCGGGTGAGGGCAAGCACTTCAGCGCGGGTGCCGACCTGCAGTGGATGCAGCGCGCCAGCACCGCCTCGGTCGAGTGGAACGTTGCTGATGCCCGCAAGTTCGCCGGGATGCTGGCGCGCATCGAAGCCTGCCCGAAGCCGACGGTGGCGCGGGTGCAGGGCGCGGCGCTGGGCGGCGGCGTGGGGCTGGCGTGCGCGTGCGACATCGCCATCGCGGCCGACAACGCCAGCTTCTCGGTCAGCGAGGCCAGGTTCGGCATCCTGCCCTCGGTCATCGGCCCCTATGTCACCAACGCGGTCGGCAAGCGCCACGCGCTGCGGCTGGCGCTGACCACCACGCGCATCGCCGCCGCCGAGGCGCTTGCCATCGGGCTGGTGCAGCAGGTGACAACGCTCGACGCGCTCGACGCCATGGTGAACGCCACCGTGAAGGAGCTGCTTGCCGGCGGCCCGAACGCGCAGCGCGAGATCAAGACGCTGTTCGGCCAATTGGAGGTCGGCCCGATCACGCCCGAGGTGCGCGAACTCACCGCGCAGACCATCGCCCGCGTGCGCGGCACCGACGAGGCCCGCGAAGGCTTTGCGGCATTCCTGGGCAAGCGGCCCGCCAACTGGATTCCCCAATGACGACCACGACCACGACGATGACCTCGATTCCTCCTTTGAGCCTCGCTCCGATGCTGGTCATCGGCGCCGGCATCATGGGCGCCGGCATCGCCCAGGTGGCGGCGCAGGCCGGCCACCCGGTGCTGCTGCACGACGCCCGCGAAGGCGCCGCCATCGAAGCCAAGGCCAAGCTTTCCAAGAGCCTCGACACGCTCGTCGCCAAGGGCAAGCTGACGGCCGAGGCGGTCGCGCAGACGCTCCTGCGCATCACGCCCGTCACGGCGATCGAGGAAGCGGCGCCGGTGCGGCTGGTGGTCGAGGCCATCGTCGAGAAGCTCGATGTGAAGCGCGCGCTGTTCAGGCAGTTGGAGGGCATCGTCGCTGCCGACTGCGTGCTGGCGACCAACACCTCGTCGATCTCGGTCACCGCCATCGCCAACGGGCTGGCGCACCCGGAGCGCCTGGTCGGCATGCACTTCTTCAACCCGGTGCCGCTGATGAAGCTGGTCGAGGTCGTCAGCGGGCTGCAGACCGCGCCGGCCGTCGCCGAGGCGATCTTCGATCTGTCGAAGGTGTGGGGCAAGACGCCGGTGCACGCCAAGTCCACGCCCGGTTTCATCGTCAACCGCATCGCCCGGCCGTATTACGCCGAGACGCTGGCGCTGCTGCTCGAACAGGCGGCCACCCCCGCGGTGCTGGACGCCTGCCTGCGCGCGGCGGGCTTCCGCATGGGTCCGTGCGAGCTGATGGACCTGATCGGCCACGACACCAACTTCTCGGTGACGCAGTCGGTGTACGAGGCGAACTTCTTCGACAAGCGCTTCGTGCCCTCGCTGGTGCAGCGCGAGATGGTCGATGGCGGCTTGCTGGGACGCAAGTCGGGCCGCGGCTTCTATGCCTACCCGAACGACGGCACGGCGCTGCCCGTCGCCGTGCACGAGGCGCCGAACACGGCGGGCGAGGTCACGGTGCACGGCACGGGCCCGATCGCTGATGCGCTGGAGCAGTCGGCCACCGCCGCGCTGTCGGCGCAAGGCTGGGGGCCGGCGCGGGTGACCGACAGCGGCTGGACCGGCCTGGAGATCGATGGCGCCCGGCTGATGCTGACCGACGGCCGCTGCGCCGCGCAGGTCGCCGCCGACACGGGCTGCCGCGACGTGGCGGTGTTCGACCGGCCGATGGTGCTGCCGGTGGCGGCGGGTGCGGCGCTGGCCTATGCGGTGGCTGGGGGGGCGTCTGCGGCGTGGCGCGGGCAGGCTGCGGCGTGGCTGGCGGCACTGGGTTTCACACCGCTGGCGCTGGCGGATGCGCCGGGGCTGGTCGTCGCGCGCACGGTGGCGATGCTGGTCAACGAAGCCGCGGACGCGGTGCTGCAGGGCGTGTGCTCGACCGCCGGCGCCGATGCGGCGATGAAGCTCGGCGTCAACTACCCGGCGGGGCCGTTCGAGTGGCTGGCGCGCTGGCGCGTCGCCGAGGTGATCGCGCTGCTGGAGGCGCTGGACGCACAGTACCGGGGTGAACGCTACCGCGTCAGCCCCTGGCTGCGCCGCACCCAAACAGCATGAAATACGCCGAATTCTTCCCCGGGCAGGTCATCGAGGCCGGCCCGTACCACGTCACCGAGGCCGAGGTGCTGCAGTTCGCTGGTGCCTACGACCCGCAGTGGTTCCACACCGACCCGGATGCCGCGGCGCAAGGCCCCTTTGGCGGCCTGATCGCCAGCGGCTGGCACACCTGCGGCATCGCGATGCGGCTGGTGGCGGACGCGGCGCTGGCCGGCTCGGAATCCTTCGCCTCGCCGGGGCTGGCCTACCTGAAGTGGAAACAGCCGGTCCGCCCGGGCGATGCGCTGCACGTGCGCGCCACGGTGCTGGAGACGCGCCGCTCGGCGAGCCAGCCACACCTGGGCATCCTGCGCTGGCGCTGGCAGCTCTTCAACCAGGCGGACACCGAGGTGCTCGACCTCGAAGCCACCAGCCTGTTCGACCTCAACCGCACCTGACCTGATCCGGACACACCACCATGACCCACGCCTACATCTGCGACGCCATCCGCACCCCTTTCGGCCGCTACGGCGGTGCCTTGTCGAGCGTCCGCGCCGACGACCTGGGCGCGGTGCCCATCCGTGCGCTGATGGCGCGCAACCCGAACGTCGACTGGGCCGTGGTCACCGACGTGCTCTACGGCTGCGCCAACCAGGCCGGCGAGGACAACCGCAACGTGGCGCGCATGTCGGCGCTGCTGGCTGGGCTGCCGATGGAGGTGCCAGGCGCCACGATCAACCGGCTCTGCGGCTCGGGCATGGACGCGGTCGGCTCTGCGGCGCGGGCGATCCGGGCGGGCGAAGCGGGCCTGATGATCGCCGGCGGCGTGGAGAGCATGAGCCGCGCCCCCTTCGTCATGCCCAAGGCCGAATCCGCTTTCAGCCGCAACAACGCGGTCTACGACACCACGATTGGCTGGCGTTTCGTCAACAAGCTGATGAAGGCGCAGTACGGCGTGGACTCGATGCCCGAGACGGCCGAGAACGTCGCTACCGACTTCAAGATCGAGCGTGAGGCGCAGGACCGCATGGCGCTGCGCTCGCAGCAGAACGCGGTGAAGGCGCAGCAGGCGGGTGTCTTCGACAGCGAGATCACCCCGGTCAGCATCGCGCAGAAGAAGGGCGATCCGGTCCTCGTCACCAAGGACGAGCACCCGCGCGAGACTAGCCTCGAATCGCTGGCCAGGCTCAAGGGCGTGGTGCGGCCGGACGGCACGGTGACGGCGGGCAATGCGTCGGGGGTGAACGACGGATCGTGCGCGCTGCTGCTGGCCAGCGAGGGCAGCGCCGCCCGCTACGGCCTGACGCCGCGTGCCCGCGTGGTCGGCATGGCGACGGCGGGACTCGCACCGCGCATCATGGGCTTCGGCCCGGCGCCCGCGACCCGCAAGGTGCTGGCACTGACCGGGCTGACGCTCGACCAGATGGACGTGATCGAGCTGAACGAGGCCTTCGCGGCGCAGGGGCTGGCGGTGCTGCGCGACCTGGGGCTGGCGGATGACGACGCGCGGGTGAATCCGAACGGTGGCGCGATCGCGTTGGGACACCCACTGGGCGCTAGCGGTGCGCGGCTGGTGACGACGGCGGTGAACCAGCTGCACCGCATTGGCGGGCGCTATGCGCTGTGCACGATGTGCATCGGGGTGGGTCAGGGGATCGCGCTGATCGTCGAGCGGGTCTGAGTCGGTTCATCGCCGCAGAGCACCCAGCCATTCTTGCCGCGCTGCTTGGCGCGGTACATCGCCCCGTCGGCGCAGGCCACCAGCTCTTCGCCGGACCGGGCGTGCAGCGGACTCAGCGCGATGCCGATGCTGCAGCCCACCTGCAGCACCAGCCCGGACGCCGTCGTGAAGCGCAGGTGCTCGACCGCGGCCACGAGGCGCCCGGCCAGGTGGCCCGCCGGTTCGGCCGGCAGACCGGGGCACAGCACGGCGAACTCATCGCCGCCCAGCCGCGCGGTGGTGTCGCCCGGCCGGGTTTGCGCGGACAGCGCGCGGGCGACGGCGACCAGGATCTCGTCGCCGGTGCGGTGGCCGCCGAGGTCGTTGGCGCGCTTGAAATCGTCCAGGTCGATGAACATCAGCGCGACCGGCGCCCTGTCCCGTGCGGCGAGCGACAGCGTGCGCTCCAGCGCCTCGTGCAGTCCGCGCCGGTTCAGCAGTCCGGTCAGCGCATCGTGCACGGCCTCCCAGGCGTGCTGCTGCGCCTGGCGCTCGAGGGTCACGTCCTCGTGGAACCAGAGGCAGCCGCTCGCGGCATTGCCTTCGGTGACCGACTGGCAGCGCTGGACGAGCAGGCGGCCGTCCACGGTGCGCAGTTCCCGCACGGTGGCGTCTCTGCGGCCGGTGGTCTGGCGCATCGCGTCCAGGTGGAGGGCATCCGCGGCAATGACCCGGTGGTGCAGCAGCGGCACCAGATCGTCCAGCCGCTGCCCGGCCAGCACGCCCGGCACGGCCCAGAGCTGCGAGAACGCGGCGTTGGCGTAGAGGATCTGCTGCTGCGCATCGACGAAGAGGATGCCGTGGCGCATCGCGCCGAGCAGCGTGGTGAGCCGGGCCTGCTCCTCGCGGGCGGCGATCAGGTGCAGGTGCTGGCGGTGTTCGCTGTCTTCGAGCGCGGCCACGCGCTGCTTGATCGTCGCGGCCATGGTGTTGAAACTGGCGCCGAGCCGGCCGATCTCGTCTTGCGTGACGACCGGCACGCTGACGTCGAAGTCGCCAGCGGCCACCTGCTGGCTCGCCCTGGCCAGCCGCGCCAGGTGGCGGGTGATCGCGAACGCGATGGCGGCGAACACCGCCATCGACAGCGCGAGCGCCGCCGCCGCGATGCCCATGCTATGGCGCAGAAAGGCATGGCGCGCCTCGCGCAGGCGCTCGGTCGACAGGCCCAGTTCGATCCGGCCCAGCGGCTGGTCGGCCAGCACGATCGGCACTTCCAGATGCAGCGTCGTGTCGGCGCGGTCGAGGTCGATCCGGCCCTGGTCACGCGGGGGCAGTGGCCGGTTCGGCTCCCAGCCCGAGGCGACCACCAGCTTGCCGCGGTGGTCCAGCAGCACCAGATAGCGGATCGGATCGTCGTTGCGCACGAGGTCGAGCGTCTGCTGCAGCGTGGCGTAGTCGCGCTGGGCCAGCGGTGCGGCGATGGCCTGGTCGAGCAAGGTGCCGACCTGGCGGGTCTGGTCGGCGGCTTGCGCGCTCAAGGTGCGTTCCAGCAGCCCGATGCTGCCGAGCTGCAGCACGGCCGCCGCGGCCAGCTGGACCAGTCCGCCCGCGGTGATCAGCTTCGTGCGCAGCGACCAGCCGGACCAGAACCGGCGTGTCATCCCGCTGGCGTGAGCGCGCGCCGGGTGGCGCTGACGTAGGGGTCCATCGATTCCATCAGGCCGGGCGCCGGCTCGCGGATGGCCGTGAACCCGCTCTTCTCGAAGAACTGGCGGCCTTCGTCGCTGCTGGTGGCGAAGCGCAGCAGGTGCTGGCGGATCGCCTGCGTGTCGGCGGCCGGCAGGCGCGGGCTGGCCATCACGATGAAGCCGGGCACCTCGGCGAAGGTGGTGAGGATCTGCAGTTGCGCGCGCACCGCTTCCGGCATCGCCCGGAACTCGCCGCCGCTGAGCATCGCCGCCGTCGCGTCCCCGCGCAGCACGACGTTGCCGACGCTGTCGTCGGTGGGGGTGTTGATGGTGCGGTAGTCGCGTTCGCGCTGCAGGCCGTTCTCGGCCAGCCACTGCAGACCGCGGAAGGTGACCAGCGACTGCGGGTTGGACAGCACCAGCGTCTGCCCGCCCAGTTCGTTGATGCGCTGGATCGGCCGGCTGCCGGCGTAGGCGAGCAGGCCCTTCATGTTCGGCAGGTAGGACAGCAGCGGCACGTAGCCGCGGTCGAGCTGCGCCAGCCGGGCCAGGTGCGCGCCGGTGACGACCACGTCGTAGCCCAGCGCGAGGGTGCTCTGGTGGAAGGCCTGCCAGCTGGGCGCGGTCGAGATCTGCACCGCGCGGCCGGTTTCGCGGGCCAGGTATTCGCGCATCGGCTGGTACTGGGCCAGCAGCACGCGGGCGCTGATGTTCGGCAGCACGCCGATCTCCAGCGGGCGGTCCGGCGATTGGGCTGATCCCGCGCGGGGCAGGGCCCAGCCGCAGGTCAGGGCCAGACAGAAGGTTCTGCGGTGCAAGTGGTCGCGCATGGTGGTCGGTATCCCTGGGTGCACATGGTCACTGTGGGGACTATCGTCCCGGCGAGGGCCAACTTGAATGCCTGTCGGCCAGGTCAGTTCGTTGCCAGACGGAACTGGCTGACCTCGCTGCTGAGCTGCCGGGCCTGCTCGGCCAGTTCGCCGGAGGCATTGCTGCTCTGCTCGACCAGTGTCGCGTTCTGCTGGGTGGCCTGGTCGAGTTCGCTCACGGCGGTGCTGATCTGCTGCAGGCTGTGGCGCTGGTGGCGGGCCGTTTCGGCGATGTCGCTGATCAGGCGGGAGACCTTGTCGGCATTGCCGACGATGTTCTTCATGATCTGGCCCGCGTCGGTCACGACCGTGGTGCCGTTGTGGACCTGGGTGAGGCTGGAGTGGACCAGCGACTTGATTTCCCTGGCTGCGGACGCCGAACGCCCGGACAGCGCCCGCACCTCGGAAGCCACGACTGCGAAGCCGCGACCATGGTCGCCGGCCCGCGAGGCCTCGACGGCCGCGTTGAGCGCCAGGATGTTGGTCTGGAAGGCGATGCCGTCGATGGTGCCGATGATCTCGCTGATCCGCACCGAGGCGACGCGGATGTCCTCCATGGTCCGGACCACTTCGGCGATGACCTGCCCGCCGCGCTCGGCCACCTTGGCATTTTCATGGACGCTGGTGGTCGCGGCTTCCACGGTTCTGGCGGCTGTGTCGGCCGTGCTGGCGATGTGGCTCATCGTCGCGGCGGTCTGCTGCAGGCTGACGGCGGACTGCTCGGTGCGGACCGACAGGTCGGCCGCGGCCGAGGCGATGTTGTCGCTCGATGCCTGCACCTGCGTGGCGCTGTCGATCACGATACCCACGGTTCGCCGCAGGCTGGCCTGCATCTCGCGCAGGTTCATCATCAGCTGTCCGGCCTCGTCGTTGCCCCAGGGGCGCGGCGCGGTGGTCAGGTTGCCCAGGCTGATTTCCTTCAGATGGCCGGCCACTTCGTTGAGACCCCCCGTCATCACCCGGTAGAACGCCAGCATCAGGTACAGCGCGATCGCCACGAACAGGATGCTGACGCCCAGCTCCAGGGCCCGTTCGCGCACCAGCCGGTCGATGCGTGCCTGGAGGCGGCGGTCGAGTTCCTCCAGGATCTGCCCGTTCAGCGTGTTCTGCTTGGCCACGATCGCATCGCCCAGCCGGGCGTAGGCCGAGACTTCCCCTTGGGCTTGCCCTGCCATGATCTGCTGGCGGACGGCCGACAGAAAGGCGTCAAAGGCTTCGTCCGTGCCCTTCATGTCGAACAGGCGGTCGGTCTGCGGGTCGATGCGGATGCCGGCCTGGTAGGAGGCCTCGACGTCGTCATCGAGGAAGCGCTGCACGGCGGTCCACTGCGCGATCTGTTCGTGCCGCGCGGTGCGCGCATCGTCGTTGGTCAGCATCAGCTGGCCCATCGCGTTGATCCTGGCGGTGTTCTCGGCCTGCCGGGGGCCGCGCAGCACCGCCACATTCATCATGTGGAAGGTGTCCAGATCCGGATCGAGGCTGAGCTGCGATCCGTCGGTGATGGTGGAGGCCAGCTTCAGCGCCGCATCGAGCATGTCGTTGTGGGCCTGGAAGGTGGCGTCCTGCGAAGCAGCGACCGGCGTCTGTTGCAGGGACTGCTGCTGTTGCCGGAAGGCCTCGTAGGCCTTCTGGTCGCTGAAGCGGGCGCCGGACGCGCGGTGCTGGCGCTCGATCTGCTCGGCGGCGGCGTTCAGCCGCTGCTGCAGCCCGGGGAGGTTGGCCGGACTCAGGACGGCGGCATGGCGCCGGGCCTGGGCCTCCTGGATGAAGGCGAAGACAGGACGCAGATACACCAGCCCCTGGCGTTCGGACTGGGCCACTGCGATCGACTGGCCACTGGCGTTCCAGAGCATCGCGAGGGCGTAGATCAGCGGAATCAGGAAGACCAGTGCGATCACCGCCGCCTTGGCCTTGAAACTGGACTGGCGAAACCAGCGTACCCCGGGTGACATCCACCCGTGGTAGCGAAAGTAGTCACCGAACACCCCTTGAGCAGCTTGATCTTGCTTCATTTTCGACCCGTCAGTTGGGCCACAGCGTAGCCGCGGTCGCCGGGTCCTGTTGGGTGGAAATGGTCCCCGTGTCCGAGGCTATTCCGGTCGGATCAGTAATGCGGCGGCAGTTCGTCGCGCAGACTGCGGAAGACGGGCACGCCGCTGTCGGCACTGTTCTGCTGGCGCAACTGGCTGACCTCGCGGGCGAGCGCGTCGAGCTGCTGCTGCTGGCGGATGATGATCTGGTTCAGGTGGTCGACCAGGTCCTCGGTGAAGCTGGCCTTGATCTCGAGATCGGTCAGGCGCTGGTCGAGGGCGTGGTGCGGGGGCTGCTGCTGCGGATGTTCCATGGCGCCATTGGACGCCAGATCCGCGGCAGGACGCCCGGGGAGGGCGCCCATTGGTTCAGGACACGTCACTTCTTGCGGCGCACCGGGGGAGCGGCCGCCGTGATGGTCGGGGGCGCGGCGCCGGCGGGCAGCGGTTTCGGCTGCACCTTCTTGGGCTTCTTGACCTCCTTGTTGCCGTTCTGACTCTTGGACATGGCAGTTCCTTGTGTGGTGGAGGCGTGACCCAGTATGGACCTGATCGGCCGTGCGGTTCAGCTTTCCGGGGGATCGGTCGAAGAAGTGGCCATGTCGACCCTCCCGCTCCACTGCCGGCCGCTGTGCGTGCTGACGCTCGTCCTGTTCGCGACCATGGCACAGGCGGGGCCGCCCATTCCGGCCGATGCACCGGTCCTCGTTCCCGCCGACCACGGCGCGCAGATCCTCGATCCCTACACGGGTCTGGCGTGGTCGCGCTGCGTGGAGGGCATGCGCTGGAATGGCCGGACCTGCACCGGGCGCCCGGTGCGCGTCAACCATGCGCAGGCGCTGGCCCTGGCGGCTGCGCGCAAGGGGGTGGACGGATTCGCCTGGCGGCTGCCGCGGGTCAACGAGCTGGAGCGGCTGGTGCACCGGTCGGGACCACCGCCGGGGCTGGAGCCGGCGCTGTTTCCCGCCGCACCCGCCGAGAGCCACTGGGCGATGACCGCCAGCATCGACACGAACATGATGCCGGTCAACCAGTACAACTACGCCAACATCCAGCGCGGCCGCACCGACGAGAACACCACCCAGCTGTCGTTTCTCCATGGTTGGGCCGTCAATCTGGCGACGGGCGAGGCGCGGGGCGACGTGCTCAAGCGCACCGAACTGCCGGTGCGGCTGGTCTGGGCGCTGCAGAACTGACATCATCGGCGCCTCAAGGAGCTGATTCGATGAGCCTCTACGCCTTCCCTCCCGAACCCCAGGTGGCCGTTCCGGTCGTCGGCCGCGACACGCTGTTCCCGGTGCGCCGGCTCTACTGCGTCGGCCGCAACTACGCCGCGCACGCCCGCGAGATGGGCTTCGACCCGGACCGCGAGCCACCCTTCTTCTTCTGCAAGCCCGACAACAGCATCGTCGTCGCGGCGCCGGGGCAGACGGTGGACTTCCCCTACCCGCCGCAGTCGGTCAACGTCCACCACGAGATCGAGCTGGTCGTGGCGATCGGGCAGGGCGGGCGCGACATCCCGGTCGATCAGGCGCTGCAGCATGTGTTCGGCTACGCGGTCGGGCTGGACATGACCCGGCGCGACCTGCAGTTCAAGATGCGCGACAAGGGCCGCCCATGGGAACTCGGCAAGGCCTTCGACCACTCGGCGCCGATCGGCCTGATCCATGCCGCCGCCGACATCGGTCACCCGGCGTCGGCCGCGATCTGGCTGCAGATCGACGGCGCCGACCGCCAGCGCAGCGACATCAATGCGCTGATCTGGTCGGTGCCCGAGGTGATCGCCAACCTCTCGACCTACTTCGAGTTGCAGCCTGGTGACTTGATCTACACCGGCACGCCCGAAGGCGTCGGCCCGGTGGAGCATGGGCAGGTGATGCACGGCGGCATCGACGGGCTGGGCGAGATCCGCGTGCGGGTGGTCTGAAGCCGCCTGCGCTGCACCGGGCTCAGAACCGGGTTTCCGCCCCCGGCGTGCGCATCCGCTGGTAGATCTCGCGGGCGTGCTGCACCCAGCCGTGGGTGGTCCAGCGGTGGTAGAGGATGCTGCCGCGGATCCACTCGTCGGCGGCGTAGGCGATGAAAATGCCGGGCAGGCCAAAGTAGCGGCTCAGCACCACCGAGCCGACACCGAGCACCAGGATCAGCGAGGCCATGCTCGCCGCCACCGGATACACCACGTCGCCGGTGGCCCGCAGTGCGCCCAGCACGACGATGTTGGCGACGCGGCCGGTCTCCAGCGCGAAGGCGATCCACAGCAGGGTCTGCGCTGCCTCGATGATGTTCGGGTCGCGGGTGAAGGCGCGCATCAGCCACGGCGCGCTGGCCGCCGCCAGCAGCGCGAGCGCGCCGGACGCCAGCATGCCGTTGCGCAGGCCCTTGCGCACGAGCTGGTGCGCGGTGCGGAACTCGCCGGCGCCGACGAGGTGGCCGACCATGATCTCGCAGGCCCAGCCGATCGACAGGCTCACCAGGACGACGTACTTCAGCGTCTGCAGCGTGTAGGCCTGCGCCGCCAGCGCCGGCACACCCAGCTTGGCCGCCGCCGCCAGCGACATCATGAAACCGATCCGGTAGACCAGCTCCAGCGACGCCGCCGGCACACCCGTGCGCAGCACCGGCATCAGCGAGCGCACGGGGCAGACCCACCAGTCGCGGCGGTGCGGCACCAGCTTCAGCCGCAGGCGCCAGAAGCGCAGGTGCATGAACAGCCCGACCACCCGGCTCACGATCAGCCCGACCGCATAGCCGTAGAGCCCCAGCCCGTCCCAGCTGCCCACGCCGCGCATCAGCACGAAGGCCAGCGCCAGGTGGACGCTGTGCATCACCAGCATCACGGTGAGCGTGTCGCGGGCGTGCAGATGGGCGCGCAGGATGGCGGCCATCGTCAGGTTGTAGGCCTCCAGCACCATCGCCAGCGCCAGCACCTGCATGTAGGGCGCCGCCAGCAGGCTGACGCCGAGCGGCGCGTTCAGCACATCCAGCGTCCACCCGTTGGCCAGCAGCATCCACCCCGCCACGAACGCCCCCGCCCAGGTGCTCGCCCCCAGCCCGACCAGCGCCGTGCGCCGCGCCGCCTCGGGCCGCTGGCCGCCCACCGCCTGCGTGATGCCCGCACCGACGCCGATCGCCAGCACGCGGAACAGCACGAACAGTGTCTCCATCACCTGGTTGGTCATGCCGAAGGCGCCGGCTGCCACGTCCGAGGTCTGCGACGCCAGCCACAGCCCGGCCATCGCCACGCTCATGCCGACCAGGAATTCACCGAGGATGGGGCCGGCGATGGCGTTCAGGCGCGGGCGGGTGTGGGTGTTCATGGTGGCGAAGGGATGGCGAGCGTGCGCTGGAAACGGTTCCATCCATTCTGGGGCGTCATCTTCGTGTAACCCAGCACCTTGTGGACACCAGGACACACACCTCCTCTTTGCGGACTTCCTTGTGAGCACTGACATGTACATGTACCTCGGCATCGACCTCGGCACGTCCGAAGTCAAGTTCCTGCTGCTCGACGCGCAGCACCAGATCCACGCCGTCGTCGGCGAGCCGCTGACCGTGCAGCGCCCGCAGCCGCTGTGGAGCGAGCAGGTGCCCGGCGAGTGGTGGGCGGCGACCGAGCGGGCGATGCAGCGGCTGAAGGCGGAACATGGGGTGGCGCTCGCGCAGGTGCGTGCGATCGGGCTGTCCGGGCAGATGCACGGCGCGGTGTTGATGGACGCGGCGGGCGAGGTGCTGCGGCCGGCGATCCTGTGGAACGACGGGCGCAGCGGGGCCGAGTGTGTGGAGCTGGAGGTGGCGTGTCCGCGGCTGCACGACATCGCTGGCAACCTGGCGATGCCCGGCTTCACGGCGCCGAAGCTGCTGTGGGTGCGCAAGCATGAGCCGGAACTCTTCGCCCGCACGGCGACCGTGCTGCTGCCCAAGGACTGGCTGCGCTTCATGCTCACCGGCGAGCGCGTCGGCGAGATGAGCGACGCGGCGGGGACGCTGTGGCTCGATGTCGCCGAGCGGCGCTGGTCGGCCGATGTGCTGGCCGCGTGTGGCATGACCGAGGCGCAGATGCCGCGGCTCGTCGAGGGCAGCGAGGTGTCGGGCGTGCTCAAGGCGGAGCTGGCCGAGCGCTGGGGCTTGCCGGCGGGTGTGGTGATCGCGGGCGGTGGTGGTGACAACGCGGCGAGCGCGGTCGGCATCGGCGCGGTGCGGCCGGGCGAGGGCTTTGTCTCGCTGGGCACGTCGGGCGTGATCTTCCTGACCAGCGACCGTTTCCGCCCGAACCCGGCCAGCGCGATGCACGCCTTCTGCCACGCGCTGCCCGGCACCTGGCACCAGATGAGCGTGATGCTCAGCGCCGCCAACGGCCTGCGCTGGGTCACGCACCTCGTCGGCGCGGCGAGCGAGGCGGCGCTGCTCGAACAGGTCGCGCAGATGACGCCGCAGCAGCGCGAACGCGCCCCGCTGTTCCTGCCCTACCTCAACGGCGAGCGCACGCCGCACAACAACCCGCACGCGCAGGGCTGCTTCTTCGGGCTGACGAATGACCACGATGTGGCGGCGCTCGGGTATGCGGTGGTCGAGGGTGTGACCTTCGGGCTGCTGGATGGGTGGCACAGCCTGGGCGTGCAGCCGGGGGAGGTGGCGAGCCTGTCGCTGGTCGGCGGCGGGGCGCGCAGCGCGCTGTGGGCGCAACTGCTGGCGAGCGCGATCGGGGTGCCGATGGTGACGCGGCGGGGGGGCGAGGCCGGCGGGGCGCTGGGGGCGGCGCGGCTGGCGTGGCTGGCGGATGGTGGTGCGGTGGAGGAGGTTTGTCCTGCTCCCGAAATCGCCGCGACCTTTCAGCCAGATGTCGCCGAAGCGGAGATGCTGGGCGGGCGCCACAAGCGGTTCAAGGCGTTGTACCGGACGGTGGAAGGGCTGTTCCCCGCGGCCTGACGCCAGCACGTCGCTACCCCTACCGTCATGCCCGCGCACGCGGGTATCCACGCACAGCTGTGATTTAATCTCAATTTGAGATATAGTCGCCCTATGCCGATGAAGCTCATCTCCAACAAGGCGCTGCGCGAGTTCGCGGAAGAACACCCCGACGCGCACCAGCCCTTGCAGGACTACCGCCGCAAGATCGAGAAGGGCGACTACGAGAACTTCTCGCAGTTGCGAGCGGTGTTCCCGGCGGTGGACAAGGTGGGTGAACGCTACGTGTTCAACATTGGCGGCAACAAGTACCGGCTGATCGCGGGCGTGGATTTTGCTCGGCGCACGGTGTGGATCAAGGCGGTGCTCACACACACCGAATACGACAAAGGAGCCTGGAAATGAACCTCTCCGATATCTCGACGCACTGGGTCGCGCTGCATGAGGCGCTCGGCTTGGGCACCCCGATCGCCGATGAAGCGCACTACGAACAGATGCTCGCGGTCGTGGACCAGCTTTTCGATGCCGTGGCTGCCGATCCGGCGCACCCGCTGGGTGGGTTAGTCGAGATCCTGGCCGACCGCATCCGTGAGTACGAACACCGCGTCCATCCATGGCCCGACACCAGCACGCCGGCCAGCGTGCTCGCCAGCCTGATGGAAGAGCACGGGCTGCGGCAATCCGACCTGCCCGAGATCGGCTCGCAAGGTGTCGTCTCCGAGGTGCTGGCCGGCAAGCGGCGGCTCAATCTGCGGCAAGTGCAGGCGCTGGCGGCACGGTTCTCGGTGCCGATGGAGATGCTGGCCGGATGACCTCTCCGCCTCTTCCCGCCGCACGAGCCGCAGACTTACCATCTGCGGCTTGTTGGTTTGTGGGCGCGATAAAACAGGGGGCGGGCGATGGCGGGTGACTACGAAGAGGCGGAGCGGCGGATTGCCGAGGCGAAGGCCAGTGGAGCCAGTGAGCTTTTGCTGAGAGGGCTCGACATTGAGAGGCTGCCAGACGATCTCGGGGCGTTGACTGATCTGGAAACCCTGGATCTGCGCGGGTGCCAGAAGCTGACTGATATCCGGGTACTGGCGCAGCTCATCGGGCTAAAAACTTTGCTTTGTGGTCCGGATAGAGGTGCAGAGGATTGGTGGGACCAATCATTTCCTCTGTTCGACATCAAACCGTTGTCTGGCCTGACGGGCTTGCAGCAGCTCTACCTGCGCGGGTGCAGCCAACTGACGGATGTGAGCGTGCTGAGCAGCCTGACGGGCCTGCAGCAGCTCGACCTGCGCGAGTGCAGCCAACTGACGGATGTGAGCGAGCTGAGCAGCCTGACGGGCTTGCAGCAGCTCGACCTGAGCGGGTGCAGCCAACTGACGGATGTGAGCGTGCTGAGCAGCCTGACGGGCTTGCAGCAGCTCGACCTGCGCGAGTGCAGCCAACTGACGGATGTGAGCGGGCTGAGCAGCCTGACGGGCTTGCAGCAGCTCGACCTGAGCTGGTGCCGCCAACTGACGGATGTGAGCGGGCTGAGCAGCCTGACGGGCTTGCAGCAGCTCAACCTGAGCCAGTGCAGCCAACTGACGGATGTGAGCGGGCTGAGCAGCCTGACGGGCTTGCAGCAGCTCGACCTGATCTGGTGCCGCCAACTGACGGATGTGAGCGTGCTGAGCAGCCTGCCGGGCTTGCAGCAGCTCAACCTGAGCGGGTGCGGCCAACTGACGGACGTGAGCGTGCTTAGCACCCTGACGGGCCTGCAGCAACTCGACCTGAGTGGGTGCGGCCAACTGACGGACGTGAGCGTGCTCAGCACCCTGACGGGCCTGCAGCAACTCAACCTGAATGGGTGCTACCAACTGACGGACGTGAGCGTGCTCAGCACCCTGACGGGCCTGCAGCAGCTCGACCTGGGTTGGTGCGACCAACTGACGGACGTGAGCGTGCTCAGTACCTTGGCGGACCTGCAAGAGCTCAATGTGTACGGCTCCGTGCCGTTACCCGTTGGCATCCGAGATTTGCCACTGACGTGTTGGCCGGCGCTGGAGAAACTGTATGCGAATCGGCTGACTGGCGCCCCGGTCGAGTTGGGTTCAGAGAGTCAGTACAGCGACAACTGCTTCCCCCGTGTCAGTGCTTGGCACCGCGACCTCGCCGCCGGCATCGCCCCCAACGCCGACCTGAAACTCTTCGTCCTCGGCAACGGCCGCGTCGGCAAGACGCAGATCTGCCGCCGACTGAAAGGCGAGGGATTCGATGCGTCTATCTCGTCCACGCATGGGATCAGCCTCGGCCAAACCCGTCTGATTGACGGCGACACCGAGGCCGATCCACCCGAGCAAACCGTCGATCTCCGCTTCTGGGACTTCGGCGGCCAGGATGTCTATCTGGGCACGCACGCGCTGTTCCTCGACGACCGTGCGGTGTACGTGATCGCGTGGACGCCAAGCCACGAGAACACCGACGAGTTCGAGGAAAACGGCGTGCCGATGCGCAATCGGCCGCTGCGGTACTGGCTGGAATATGTGCGCTCGCTGGCTGGACCAAGCGCACCGGTGATCGTCGTGCAGACGCAGTGCGATCGCGAACGCGATGTGAGCAGCGCGCCGCCGATACCGGCCGACCATGGCTTCGAGCGGCTGCGCGTTGCCGATTGCAGCGCCAAGCGTGGCGATGGCATGGCGCGGCTGATGCTGGAGCTGAAATCTGCGGCGCGGTATCAACTGGAACGGTACGGCGAGGTGCAACTGCCGGCTAACTGGGTCGCGGTCGGCGATGACCTGCGCCGGATGCGCGACGAGCAGGGGATTCGGACGCTGCCCCGCGACGCATTCGAGCGCCTGTGCGTCGAGCAGCACCAGACCGCCGTGCCGGGCGTCGTGCTGGAGTATCTGCACCGCAGCGGGCAGGTTTTCTGGAAAGAGGGCGTGTTCGGCGATCAGGTCGTTCTGGATCAGGCGTGGGCGCTGGACGGGATGTATGCGGTGCTGCACCGGGATTCGGCGCTGCCGCTGATCCGCCAGCAGCACGGGCGGTTCACGCCGCAACTGCTGGCGCTGCTGGTCTGGCAGAACCGCACCGAAGAAGAACGCAAGCTCTTCCTGTCGATGATGGAAAAGTGCCAGACGTGTTTCAAGATCGCAGCGGACACGTATGTCGCCCCGGCGCTGCTGCCGCTAGAAAACGCGGTGGCGTGGCAGATCGCTGGCATCTGGCAAGGCGCCGAAGCCAAAGCCGAGGTGAAACTGCATTACGCCTTTCTGCACGAAGGCGTGCTGCGGGCGCTGCTGTGCGGCATCGGCGCACGCGCAGGCGTGCAGGCCGTTTACTGGCGCTACGGCGTGTGTTTCTACGACCAGAAGGCCGCAGGCGTCGTGTGCATCCGCAGCGAATTGCCGGACCCGAGCGGGCAGGGCGGCGGGTGGATTTCGGTCGAGACGACCGGGGCGAATGCGGCGGCGCTGGCGCGTGAGGTTGTCGATTCAATCGAGCGAATCAACATTGGTGCCAAGCCGGACGTGGTCTGGCGTGACGAGGCACTCGCTGAGCCGCGAGGCATGCGAGATGTGCCGAGTGAGGCTGCGCCGTTCGCTGCGTTACAGCCGGGGCCGCTGCCGCTAGCCGAGGGCGAACCGCTGCCGGTGTATGTGTCCTATGCTTGGCGCGGCGAGAGCGAACAGCTAGTCGACGGCTTGGAAGCCAAGCTCGCCGCCAATGGCTACGTGCTGCGCCGTGACAACCGCGAGATGCGTCCCGGACATTGGATTTCGGATTTCGAACGCGAGATCGCGAATGCCGATCGTGTCATCGTCGTCCTGAGCAAGCGGTATCTGGAGTCGATCTACTGCATGCAGGAGCTGGTCCACCTGCACGCCCAGGTGCTGGGTGATCGGGCGCGGTTCCATGGCAAGGTCATCGCCATCCCGCTGGACGAAGTCAACATCGCGGACCCGTGTGACCGACTCGATTGCACCCTGCACTGGCAAGGCGAACACGAGAAGCTGGAGGCCAAACTCGCCAAGGTGAAGATGGCCCAGGTCGGCGATCTGACCCGTCTGCGACTCTGGGCCATCGACGACATCCAGAAGAAGGCGGACACCATCCTGGGATGGATCGCCGACGTCCTGATGCCCCGCGGGGCTGCAGGCATTGACGCAGCACTCACCCTGCTCGAAGGTCGCACAAGGAACTGAATATTCCCATTAGGAATAAACCCGTTTTATTCCAATAAAGAATAAAATGCCCCCATGAAGCACCTCCTGCGCACCACCTACCAGATCGGCCAGTTGCTGCAATCGGCCCGCAAGCGCGCCGGCTGGTCGCAGACCGAACTGGCCGTGCGCGTCAACCTGAGCCAGTCACGGCTGTCGAAGCTGGAGCAGAACCCGGGGTCGATGACGGTCGAGCAACTGCTGGCGCTGTGCGGGAGCCTCGGGCTGGACCTGACGCTGCAGGTGCGTGGAACGGACGAGCCGGCGACCCCGGCCGAGTGGTGAGCGGGTCGAGACGAGGTAACGCATGGCCCGCCGATCCAAGTCCCAGGCACTGTCGATCTGGTCCAACGGCGAGCGGGTGGGCACCTGGCACCTGCCGGCGAGCGGCCCGATGGAACTCCGCTACGACGCTGCCTGGATGGCCTCGCCCCAGGGCCGGCCGCTTTCGCTGTCCCTGCCGTTCCGGGCGGATGACGCGCCGCATGTCGGCGAGCAGGTCGGCCATTACTTCGAGAACCTGCTGCCCGACAGCGACGAGATCCGCAGGCGTCTGGCGAGCAAGTTCAGGACGGCATCGATTGGCGCGTTCGACCTGCTGCAGGCCATCGGGCGGGACTGCGTCGGCGCGGTGCAGTTGCTGCCCGAGGACGACACGCCGAGCGGTTTCGACCGGATCGAGGGCACGGTCCTGGATGACGAGGCGGTCGAGCAGTACCTGAGCCGCGTCGTGGCGCCTGTGGCTTTGGGGATGCACGATGCCGACGAAGACGACTTCCGGCTGTCGCTCGCAGGGGCGCAGGAGAAAACCGCGCTGCTGCGGCACCAGGGCCAGTGGCTGCGTCCGCACGGCGCCACGCCGACCACCCACATCCTGAAACTCCCGCTCGGGCTGGTGGGCAACAGCCGGGTGGACCTGTCGTCGTCGGTCGAGAACGAATGGCTGTGCCTGAACCTGCTGCGCGAATACGGCTTGCCGGTGCCGTCGTGCGAGATCCTGACGTTCGGGGCACGGCGTGTGCTGAGCGTCGAGCGGTTCGACCGGCGGCTGCACCCGTCAGGGCAATGGTGGCTGCGGCTGCCGCAGGAGGATTTCTGCCAGGCGCTGGGCTTGCCACCGCACCTGAAATACGAATCAGACGGTGGCCCCGGCGTGCGTGACCTCGCGCAGATCCTGCGCCAGTCCGACGAGGCGGCGCGCGACACCGAGACGCTGCTCACGGCGCAGCTCCTGTTCTGGCTGCTCGCCGCGCCGGATGGCCACGCCAAGAACTTCAGCCTGCACCTGTTGCCTGGCGGGCGTTACCGGCTGGCGCCGCTGTACGACGTGATGTCGATCTGGCCTGTTGAGGGTGCAGGGCCGAACCAGTGGTCGTGGCACAAGGCCCGGTTGGCGATGGCGGTGGTGGGCAAGCGCCGGCACTACCACTTCAAGGAGGTGCAGCGGCGGCATTTCAACGCGATGGCGCAGCACTGCGGGCACGGGCGCGATGCCGAGGCCCTGATCGAGCGGGTGCTGGCGGCGACGGATGACGTGGTGGAGCGGGTCGGTGCACGACTGCCGATCGGGTTTTCGGCGCGCGTGTTCGAATCGGTGACGCAGGGGCTGGTGCGGATGGCGGCGTCGCTGCGGCGGATGCCGGGGCACTGAGTGGCTTCGCACACCTTGGTGCGTAACCCACCGTCACGCGGCCATCACGCCAGTCGGTTAGCGTCCGGGCATCCTTCTTCCCGCCAAAGACCGCCATGCACCACGCTGACCCGCCGTCCAACGACCGCCGCTCTTTCGTCCGCGACCTCGCCCTCGGCGGCCTCGCGCTCGGCACGCTTGGCCTGAGCGCCTGCGGCGGTGGTGGCAGTGACACACCGGCCCCCACGCCCGCCGTCGCCACGCCCACCGTCGCCTACGCCCACGGCGTCGCCAGCGGCGATCCGCTGTCCGACCGCGTGATCCTCTGGACCCGCCTCACCCTCGCCCAGACTTTGGTGGCCGTGGAATCCGTCACCGTCGCCTGGGAAGTGTCCACCACCGCCGCCTTCACCACCCTCGTCGCCAGCGGCACCACCACCACCGACGCCAGCCGCGACTGGACCGTCAAGGTCGACGCCGCCGGCCTGCAGCCCGCCACGCGCCACTGGTACCGCTTCAAGGTCGGCACGCAGGTCTCGCTCGTCGGCCGCGCCCGCACGCTGCCGGTCGGCGCGGTCAGCCAGGTGCGGCTGGCGGTGTTCTCCTGCGCGCACTTCGCGGCCGGCTACTTCAACGTCTACGCCGCCGCCGCGCAGCGCGACGACCTGGACGCGGCGCTGCACCTCGGCGACTACCTCTACGAATACGGCCGCGACGGCTACGCCAACGAACAGGCCGCCGCGCTCGGCCGCCTCGTCCTGCCGGCGACCGAGCTGCTGACGCTGGCCGACTACCGCCAGCGCTACGCCCAGGTCCGCGCCGACGCTGACCTGCAGGCCCTGCACGCTGCCGTGCCGATGATCGCCGTGTGGGACGACCACGAAGTCGCCAACGACACCTGGCGCAACGGCGCCGACAACCACTCCGCGGCCACCGAAGGCGCCTTCGCCGACCGCCGCGCCGCCGCCGTGCAAGCGTGGCACGAGTGGCTGCCCGTGCGCACGGGCGCGGACCGGCTGTCGATCTACCGCAGCTTTGCCTTCGGCGACCTGCTGGCGCTGCACATGCTCGACACCCGCGTGCTCGCCCGCGACCAGCAGCTCGACTACGCCAGCTACCTCACCGCCACCGGCCTGAACGCCGCCGCCTTCACCACCGCGATCTCCGACCCGGCGCGCCAGCTCATGGGAGCGACGCAGACCGCGTGGCTGCAGGGGCAGATGAGCGCCTCGTCCGCGACGTGGCAGGTGCTGGGCCAGCAGGTGCTGATGGGCCGCATGAACATCCCGGCGCCGATCCTGCTGGACGCGCTGGTCCCCGGCGCGGGCGTCAGCGTCTCGGCCTACGCGGCGATCGTCAACAAGGCCCGCACCGCCCCGGCCACGCTCACCGCGACCGAACAGGCGGTCCTCATGCAGCCGAGCGTGCCGTACAACCTGGATGCGTGGGACGGCTACCCGGTGGCGCGCGAGCAGGTGCTGGGCCTCGCGCGGGCGCAGAACAAGAACCTCGTCGTGCTGGCCGGCGACACGCACAACGCCTGGGCCAGCGACCTGCAGGACGCCAGCGGCAACGCGGTCGGCGTCGAGTTCGCGACCAGCTCGGTGACCTCACCCGGCTTCGAGACCGTGCTGCCGAACGAGAACCCCGCCGTGCTCGCCGCCAGCCTGACCGAGCTGATCGGGCCGCTGGTCTACGCGGACACGGCGCGCCGCGGCTACCTCGTGGTGACCGCCACGCCGGCCGAGTGCCGCGCCGACTGGGTCTACGTCAGCACGGTGACGTCGCGGACGTACGCGGTGGTGTCGGACAAGGCGCTGCGGGTGCTGCCGGGGGTGGGGAACCGGAAGGTCGTGGCGGTATGAGGTGAGTCTGCAGGGTATGCCTGATTCGGCATGAATTGCCTTTATGCTCCATGAGGCATATCGTGTGCCGCATGGATTACCTCCTCCAGACGCCCAGCCAGCTCTCCCTCCACCTGCGTGACCTGCGCCAGTCGAAGGGCTGGAGCCAGGCGCAACTCGGTCAGCGCCTCGGCGTCGGACAGAGCCGTGTGGCACGCATCGAGCGCGATCCGACGGCGATCAGCGTCGCGCAGTTGTGCCAGGTGCTGGCGGTGCTCGGGGTGCAACTGGTGTTGCGGCCGACCGGCGAAGGCGCGGCGGCTGCGTCTGACGCCGAGTGGTGAGCGGGGTGGCCATGGCGACCGCGCTGCGGGTGTGGATGAATGGCGAGTCCGTCGGGCTGTGGACGGACGTGCGCGGCGCTGCCATGTTCCGCTATGACGCGGCGTGGGCGCACTCCCCGAACGGGCGGGCGCTGTCGCTGTCCCTGCCGATCACGCCGGGCCTGTCCGAGATCCGCGGCCCGGTGGTCACGCACTACTTTGACAACCTGCTGCCCGACAGCGAGACGATCCGCGCCCGGCTGCGTGCGCGCTTCGGCATCACGTCGCGCGCCTGCTGTCCGCCGTGACGGCACCCGCCGCGCCGGACGATGACGCCGACGAGTTCCGGCTTTCGATCGCCGGTGCGCAGGAAAAGACAGCGCTGCTCTGGCACGACGGCCACTGGCGCCGCCCGCATGGCGCAACCCCGACGACGCACATCCTGAAGCTGCCGCTCGGGTTGGTCGGCAATCTGCGCGCGGACATGCGGGACTCGGTGGACAACGAATGGCTGTGCGCGCAACTGCTGCAGGCGCTGGGGTTGTCGGTGGCGGAGACCTCGATCGGGCAGGGGGCGGATGCCTGGATTGCCCGGCTGCCGCAGGAAGACTTCTGCCAGGCGACCGGCACACCACCCGACCGCAAGTACGAAACCGACGGCGGCCCGACGATGGCGACCTGCCTCGGTCTGCTGTCCGGCAGCACGCAGGCGCTGGCGGATCGCGGCCATTTCCTGTGCACGCAGCTCGCGTTCTGGCTACTGGCCGCGACCGATGGCCACGCCAAGAACTTCTCCCTGTTCCACCAGCGCGGCGGCGGTTTCCGGTTGACGCCGCTCTACGACGTGCTGTCGGCGTGGCCGATCATCGGCGAGGGCGCTGACCGGCTCTCGCCGCGCCGGGCGCGGCTCGCGATGGCCGTGCGCACGCGCAATGCCCACCACCGGCTGCGCGAGATCCAGACGCGGCACTGGCAGGCGCTGGCGCTGTCCGTCGGCGGCGAAGCCTTGTGGGCGGAGATGGTGGCGCTGGTCGAGGGGGTGGACTCGGCGATTGCGGTGGTGCAGGGGCTGCGGCCGGCGGACCTGTCGGGCGGGGTCTGGGAGGCGGTCACGCAGGGGATGCGGGAGCAGGTGGGGCGGTTCATGCGGGGGGTGGTGACCGGCTGATCGAATGGTTCCGGCAAATTCGTAGTGCCTGGCATTCAAGTTGGCAAGACACTTGGCATGAAAGTAAAAAACTGCTTGATTGACAATCAGTTGAGCATGCCATGATGTTGGCAAACCATGGGCACGCTCTACGACTCCATCCACCAGTTCGAGCCACTGCTGCCGTCCGACGCCGCGCAGTCGCCGCTGCTGTCACAAGCCCATGACCTGGCGCGGTCGGCGCTGGGGCTGGCGGGTTCAGCCGTGCCGACCGAGCTGCGCCGCCTGCTGCGCAGCATGAACTCGTACTACTCCAACAGCATCGAGGGCCAGCACACGCGCCCGTTCGAGATCGAGCAGGCGCTGCGGCGCGATTTCTCCAGCAACCGCGAACTGGCCGCCCGACAGCGGTTGGCGGTGGCGCACATCGAGACCGAGGGGGTGCTGGAGTCGCACTACACCGGTGCCGACGGTGCGCGGCGGCTCTACAGCGCCGAGGCCGTGCAGGACATCCACCGCGAACTGTTCAGCCGTCTGCCGCCCGAAGACCTGCATCCCGACGCCAGCCCCGCGGTCGAGCCGGGCGCCCTGCGCACCCGCGAGGTCAGCGTCGGCCGCCACATCGCCCCGGCGTGGCAGGCGGTGCCGACCTTCCTGACCCGCTGGGCCGAGGTGTACGGCAACACCCGCCGCGGTGAAGCCGCCTTGCTGGCCCTGGCCGCTGCGCACCAGCGGCTGGGCTGGATCCACCCGTTCGTCGATGGCAATGGCCGGGTGATGCGGCTGCACACGCACACGATGCTGGCGGCGCTGGGCTACACCGGAGGGCTGTGGTCGCCGCTGCGGGGTTTTGCACGCAGCACCGACCGCTACTACGCGCTGCTGGCGGCGGCCGACGAATCGCGCCGCGGTGATCTGGACGGCCGGGGCAACCTGAGCCAGCGGGCGCTGGTGGACTGGATCGGCTACGTGCTGTCGGTCTGCCAGGATCAGGTGGCGTTCATGTTCGGGCTGCTGCGCCTGGGCGACATGGAACGCCGCATCGCCGCCTGCCTCGCCTTCGAGGAGCAGACGCTGCGCTCGGGCGTCCGGATGGCGGCGTTGCGACCGCTGCATTACCTGTTTGTCACCGATGGGGCACTGGAGCGCGGCGAGTTCAAGCAGATGACCGGCCTGGGCGAGCGCACGGCGGGGTCGCTGTTGCGGGCGATGTTGCAGCGGGGTTTGCTGGGCAGTGACACGCCGCAAGGGCGGGTGCGTTTCGGGTTGCCGTTGCATGCACTGCGGTTCTACTTTCCGGCGTTGTGGCCGGAGGCTGAGGCGGATGATGGGGATCCGCTGGGCGGGGTCGAGTGAAGCTGGTTTGACGGTGTTTCTGGCGAGATCTACCATTGGTCATGACCCAACCCACCGCCAACACTGCCAAGCTCTTCATGTCCGGCCGCAGCCAGGCCGTCCGATTGCCCAAGTCCCTGCGTTTCGAGGGCACCGAGGTGATCGCCCGTCGGTTCGGCAATGGCGTGCTGCTGCTGCCGGCCGAGGCGCCGTGGGCGCTGATGCGCGAGGCGCTGGACGAGTTCGAGCCGGGATTCGAGCTGCAGCGCGAACAGCCTGAGCAGGCGAGCCGGGAAGATCTGCTGCCATGAGCGCCACCGCCGTGGTGACACCGCGCTACCTGCTCGACACCAACATCTGCGTCTACATCATCAACCGGCGCCCGCCGCATGTCTTCGACCACTTCGTCGGCCGGCAGATCGGCGAGATCGCCATTTCCTCGATCACCGGGGCGGAACTGTCCTTCGGGGTTGCCAAGAGTGGTTCGACCCGCAACCAGGAAGCGATGGACAAGTTCCTCGCGCCGCTGGACATCCTGCCGTTCGACGAGGGCGCCATGCGCCGCTACGGCCCGCTGCGCAGCGAACTGGAGCGACAGGGTCGGCCGATCGGGTCGCTGGACATGCTGATTGCGGCGCACGCGCTGGCGCTGGGCTGCACGCTGGTGACGAACAACACGCGGGAGTTCGAGCGGGTGCCGGGGTTGCGGCTGGAGAACTGGGCACAAGTTTGAGGCACTGGCTTTGTCGCTTACAAAGTAGCGGAAGAAGCGTATAAAGTGTTTTATATGAGCGGAAATGAATTCCCAGACCCCCTGCCTGTCGCCCGCGCCCTGACCCGACTCGGTCGAGACCTGTCACTCGCCCGTCGCCGCCGCCATTTCTCCCAGGAATCGATGGCCGAGCGCATCGGCACCTCGGTGGCGACGCTGCGGCGGCTGGAGCGCGGCGATCCGAGCGTGGCGGTCGGCACCGTCGCCCGGGCGCTGTTCGTGCTCGGCGAGATCGAGCGCCTGGGCGGGCTGCTCGACACCGCGACCGACACCATCGGGCTGAGCCTGATGGACGAGCAGTTGCCGCAGCGCATCCGCCGGCGGCGCATCACGCCGGAGTCGGGGGCGCTGTGAGCCGCGTGGCACCCAAGTCCGCCTTGCAGCGCCAGATTACCGTGGCGCTGGGCGCGTCGGCGCAGGTGGTCGGCCAGTTGGACCACCACAAGAGCGGCCCGCGTGAAAGCACCTCGTTTGCCTACGACCGCGCATGGCTGCAGTCACCGGACCGTTTTGCCGTGTCGCCCGATCTGCCGCTGGTCGAGGGCCGGCAGTTCCGCAAGGCGGCGTCACGGGACGACTCGGTCTTCCACTTCGCCCTGGCCGACACCGCGCCCGACGGCTGGGGACGCCGCGTCATTGCCCGCGACCACGCCAAGCGCCGTCGCGAGCGGGCGGCCACGGGCGAGCCGCTGGCTGCGGTGGCGCTGACCGAACTGGACTACCTGCTCGGCGTCGATGACATCAGCCGCATCGGGGCACTGCGGCTGTGCGATGACCAGGGCCGCTTCCTGAGGGTGGCGCAGGACACGGGCCGCGGCGTGCCGCCGCTGCTCGAACTCGGGCATCTGCTCGGGGCGAGCCGGGCGGTCGAGACTGGCACCGACACCGAGGCGGACCTGCGCTACCTGCGCGGCCGTGGCACCTCGCTGGGCGGCATGCGGCCGAAATGCACCGTCATCGACGACACCGGGTGGCTCGCGATCGGCAAGTTCCCGAGCGTGGCCGACGACCGCAGCGTCACGCGCGGCGAGGTGCTGGCGCTGCACCTGGCGGCAGCGGCGGGCATTGACACGGCGGCGTCGCGCATCGTGTTGTGCGAGGAGATGCCGGTGGCGCTGATCCGGCGTTTCGACCGCACCAGCACGGGCGCGCGGGTGCCGTACCTGTCCGCCGCGTCGATGCTCCAGGCGTCACGGCACGAGGACCACGCCTACACCGAGATTGCCGACGCGATCGTGGCCACCTGCGCCGATCCGGCCCGCGATCTGGCGCAACTGTGGCGCCGCATCGTCTTCAACCTGCTGATCACCAACGTGGATGACCACCTGCAGAACCACGGCTTCCTGTACGCCGGGCGGGGGCAATGGCGTCTGGCGCCCGCGTTCGACCTCAACCCGTTCCCCGACAAGGACCGCGAACTCAAGACCTGGCTGACCGAAGCCACCGGCCCGACCGATTCGGTGGCCGAGGTGGTCGAGGCAGCGGGGCATTTCCGGCTGACCCGGCTGGCGGCGCTGGAGATCCTGGCGGAGGTGCATCGGGCCGTGCGGGGCTGGAAGGGGCTGGCGCGTTCTGCGGCGGTAGGGATGACCGAGCGGGATCTGTGTGATGTGGAGCCGGCGTTCGAGCATGAGCAGGTGGGGCTGGTGGAGCGGCTGCTGGCCGGCTGAGCACGGTTCCCACCCCTTGCCGGGCATGGCGCAACGCAGGGTGGACGCCGCGACCGGATTCGGTTGAAATGCACCGGTTTTCCAGTTGCAAAGCAGTTTTCGGGAGCGGACATGGTGCAACGGCGCGGGGTTCTTCTTCAGGTGGTGGTGGCCGCCGGGGTTGCAGGGCTTGGCGGCCCGGTTTGTGCGGCGGACGGCCTAGATGTGACGTGGCAGGTGCCGGCGCCTCGGCTTTCGCAAGCGGTGAAGACGACAGGCTTCCTGCGTGATCGGGTCGAGGCAGATGCGGCGTCGGTTGACGATACAAAGGGGCTGCCGCTGCTCTACATCGTGGCGGGCGTGCTCGCCTTTCCGGCGTTGGCGCAGGGGTTAGTGTCGGTCTACAAGGACTATGCGTATGGCGCGAAGATCCTGGCGGGTGCGTCGAGCGAAACGGCAGCTAGTGGGGATAAGAAATGACGCGGGTATGGCGTCGCCGCGCTGGCTGGGTTGCGCTGGCGCTGTGGATGTCCTGTGGGGCGGCGCAGGCAATGGTGGTCAAGGACTACGAGCCGACCGGGCCACAGCCGAGCGTGGTCGATGAGAAAGGCGAGCGTCTGCCCTTGTATCAGCAAAGCCACGCGCTGCTGATCAGCGTCTCCGACTATCTTGGGGTGAGTCGCAAGGGCTGGAAGCCGCTGAAACAAACCGGACGCGAGATGGATCATGTGGCCGAAGCGCTGCGCCCGCACGGTTTTCGGGTGCGGCGGGTGTCCGATCCGAAAGGGGTGGAGTTGCAGTCGGCGATCCAGAGCTTTCTGGCCGAATACGGACGCGACGAGAACCACCGGCTGCTAGTGTTTTTCTCCGGGCACGGCCACACCGACCGCGAGACCGAGATGGGCTATCTGGTGCCGACAGATGCGCTGGACCCGAACCTGAATCTGCAGGGGTTTCTCTCCAAGGCGCTGCCGATCGAGTCGCTGCAAACCTCGGCGAAGTCGATCCGGGCGCGACACGCGGTGTTCCTGTTTGACAGTTGTTTCTCGGGAAGTATCTTCATGAGCAAGGAAGCTTTGACCCAATCGGAGTCGCGTGGTGCGTCGGTGTCGGAGCGGTTTCGTTTCCTGACAGGGAAGGCCGCTCAGCCGGTGCGGCAGTTCATTGCGGCTGGTGGGCCGGAGGAGGTGTTGCCTGCACAGAGCCTATTCGTGCCGCTGTTCATCGAGGCGCTGGGTGGGCGGGGATCGAGGGTGGGCGACGGCTACGTGACGGGTAAAGAACTCGGGCTGTGGCTGGAGCAGACGCTGCCGATGTACAACCCGCACCAGAATCCGTACTCAGGTGTGATCAAGGTTCCGCAGTTGTCGTTTGGAGACTTGGTGTTTCAGGTGCCGGGTGCAGTACCTACGGGAATGAGACCGTTTGGATTGCCAGCATCTATTTTTGATACGCCAACTCTTAGGACAAAGTCGCTCACTGAGAAGGATCTGTTGGACAACCCGTTCAAAAGTTTGAAGCACAAGGGAGCACAAGGCGACTATTCAAGATAGTTTGCTGCATTTTCTGGCAATCCTTTTGCGATTTCAAATTCAGTACCCCATCCCGAGTTCCTGCGCCTGCGCGGCCAGTTCGTCCAGCGCCTGATGCCGCTGCGCATCGATGCGCGTCTTGTACGCGATCACGTCCTGATAACGCACCCGGCGGTGCGTGCCGACCTTGTGAAACGGCATGTCGCCCTTCTCTAGCAATTGCACCAGGAAGGGCCGCGAGACGTTGAGTACGTCGGCCGCTTCCTGCGTCGTCAATTCGGCGTGGATCGGCAGGATCGACACGGCGTTGCCTTGGCCGATCTCGGTCAGCACGTCCAGCAGCAGACGCAAGGCCGATGTCGGCAGGCGCACGGCACACACCGCGCCCGTGTCGTTATGGAAATCAAGCTGCCGGATGTCGGCGTGGGACTGGAGCACGGCCGACAGCGCACGCCCCGACTCTCGGGCCAGCGCGATGTCTTCTTCGGTGGGCAGCGTCCTGGGGATGGCGGTGGCGGGCATGGGAACCTTTGCGTCGGGTTGACGGTTGGGTCTATGATATTCGAAATAAACGAAATGCTATCCACGCCAAGCCTTTCCGCTTACAAGCGCCCGCTCGGTGCGGCCGAACGGATCGAACCATCACCGGATGGACGAACCTCCCGAATTCGGATGAAATGCACCGGTTTTTCCAGTTACCAAGCAGTTTTCGGGAGCGGACATGGTGCAGCGGCGCGGGGTTCTTCTTCAGGTGGTGGCGGTGGCCGCCGGGGTGGCGGGGCTGGGCGGCCCGGTTTGGGCGGCGGACGGCGTCGAGGTGACGTGGCAGGTGCCGGCGTCTCGGCTGTCGCAGGCGGTCGAGACGAGCGGGTTTCCGCGCGACCGGGTCGAGGCGGACGAGGCGTCGGTGGAAGACACCAAAGGGCTGCCGCTGCTGTACCTGCTGGTGGGTCTGATGGCGCTGCCGGCGCTGGCGCAGGGGCTGGTGTCGGTCTACAAGGACTTTGCCTATGGCATGACGATCGTCGATGCCAGCGGCAAGACGCTGAAGATCACGCACGACCCGAAAGGCTCGGCCGACCTGCTGATCGTGCGGCACCGAAACGGCACGGTGACGACGCATGAGGGTCGGCGGGCTATCGACGGTGTGCAGTGGCAGAAGATCCTGACCGATGCGGCGGCCGAGGTGGCTGGGGCTGGTGGGGACAAGAAATGACGCCGGCGTGGCGTCGTCGCGCGGGCTGGATCGCGCTGGCGCTGTGGGTGTCCTGTGGGGCGGCGCAGGCACTCGTGGTCAAGGACTACGAGCCGACCGGGCCGCAGCCGAGCGTGATCGACGAAAAGGGCGTGCGGCGGGAGCTGTACAAGCAGAGCCACGCGCTGCTGATCAGCGTCTCCGATTACCTTGGGGTGGGACGCAAGGGTTGGTCACCGCTGCGTGAAACCGGCAAGGAGTTGGACTTGGTTGCCGAGGCATTGCGTCCTCACGGCTTCCGGGTGCGGCGTGTGTCCGATCCAAACGGGGTCGAACTTCAGACCGCGATCAAGGATTTTCTGGCTGCCTACGGGCATGACCCCGATCACCGCCTGCTGGTGTTCTTCTCCGGGCACGGCTACACCAATCCGGCCACCAGCATGGGTTATCTGGTGCCGACTGATGCACTAGATCCCAGGGTGACGACGGAAGGGTTCTACGCCAAGGCCATGTCGATCAAGACGCTGGAGACCGCCGCCTACGAGATCAGCGCCCGGCACGCGGTGTTCCTGTTCGACAGTTGCTTTTCGGGCAGCATCTTCATGACCAAGTCGGCCCCGACGCGGCCCGATCCGCGTGGCAAGTCGGTGTCCGACCGGTGGCGTTTCCTGACCGGGCAGGCGGCCAAGCCGGTGCGTCAATTCATCGCCGCAGGCGGGCCGGACGAACTGCTGCCAGCGCAGAGCCAGTTCGTGCCGTTGCTCATCGAAGCGTTGGGCGGTCGTGGGTCGCGGGTGGGTGACGGCTACGTGACGGGCAAGGAACTCGGGATGTGGCTGGAGCAGACGCTGCCCAAGTACAACGCCGGACAGAACCCGCATTCGGACGTGATCAAGGACTCGAAGCTGTCGTTCGGGGACATCGTGTTTCAGGTACCGGGGGCGGTGGTGCCAGTGCCCGTGCGACCGTCTGAACCTCCGGTTGCCCAGGCCGAAACCCGCAGCGCCCCGCCCCCCGCCGATCCATACCCACCCGGCAAACGCTTCCGCGATTGCGAGGACGCGGCGTGTCCGTGGATGGTGGTGGTGCCTGCGGGGAGTTTCATGATGGGGTCGCCTGCCAACGAGCCTGGGCGGTACGACGACGAAGGCCCGCAGCACCGCGTGAGCATCAGCAAGTTCGCGATGGGGCAGTACGAGGTGACGCAGGGGCAGTGGCGGGCGTTGATGGGCAGCAACCCGAGCCGCTTCAAGGACTGCGGTGATGAATGCCCAGTCGAGCAGGTCAGTTGGAACGAAGCGCAGGAGTTCGTCAAAAAATTGAACGCGAAGACGGGGAAGTCATACCGGCTACCAAGCGAAGCGGAATGGGAGTACGCGGCGAGGGCGGGGACGACGACGGCGTATTCGTTCGGGGCTACGCTGAGCGCATCGAAAGCGAACTGTGGCGAGGGGGCGCCCGGAAAAACAGTGGCCGTTGGACGGTATGCGGCGAACAATTTCGGGTTGAGCGACATGCACGGGAACGTGTATGAGTGGACTGGGGATTGGTATGCGCCGTATCAGGCGGGAGAGGTGAAAGACCCAGTTATCCATCAAGACAAAAAAGAAAGTCGCCGGCGGGTGCTTCGCGGCGGGAGCTGGTTCGACCTCGGCAGGGACTGCCGCTCCGCCGACCGCAACGCGCTCGGGCCGGATGGCCGTGACGACATCTTCGGCCGCATCATCGGCTTCCGTCTGGCCCGAGGGCTTGCTGACCAGTAAGGCAGACCAGCGCCTGAACTCCTCCCCCCGGAGGGGGAGGTCGGGAGGGGGGCTTCGGGGTCAGCCTACGCCTCGATCCTGCGCCGCTTTCTGTGGCGCTTCGGGGGAGGTTGGCCCAGCGCGAGCCCCCACCCCAGCCCTCCCCCGCTGGGGGAGGTAGCCAGACCGCAGACCCCGGTCGGTCAATCTTTCCGCCAAGCCACCATCAACCCCGCCCACTTGCCCCGCACCTTCTCCAGCGCCGCAGCCTTCACCCGCCCATACCCCCGAATCTCCTCCGGCACCCGCGCAATCTCCACCGCCGCCCCCAGCCGCTCCGCTGACAAGCGCCCCAGCACCTCCTCGATTGCTGCCCGGTACTCGCCGACCAGCGCCCGCTCGGTGCGCCGCTCCTCGGTCCGGCCGAACGGGTCGAACGCTGTGCCGCGCAGCCCCTTCAGCTTCGCCAGCCACGGCATGGCCTTGTGCATCCACGGCCCGAACGCCTGTTTGACCGCGTTCCCTTGCGCGTCGGTCTTGCCTAGCAGCGGCGGCGCGAGGTGGTGGACGAGCTTGAATTCACCTTCGAACATCGCCCCGATCTGCGCCGCAAACGCCGGGTCGCTGTGCAGCCGGGCGACCTCGTACTCGTCCTTGTAGGCCATCAGCTTGAACAGGTAGCGCGCCACCGCCTCGGTCAGCTTCGTGCTCGACAGCGGCGCCTCGGCCGTGCGCACCTTGGCGACAAACGCGCGGTACTCGTCCGCATAAGCCGCGTTCTGGTAGCCGGTGAGGAATTCGACCCGCTTGGTGATCACCTCGTCGAGCGACGGGCGCTTGACGATCTGGATCACCTGCTGCGCCGCGAACAGGCTGCGCACCCCCGCCAGGTCATGCGCGCAGCGGCGGCCCCAGTCGAACGCCGCCTGGTTGTTCGCCACCTGCACGCCGTTCAGCTCCATCGCCTTCAGGATCGCCGCCCGGCTCAGCGGGATGCGGCCCTTCTGCCACGCGAAGCCCATCAGCAGCGGGTTGGCGTAGATCGAGTCGCCGAGCAGTTGCGAGGCGGCCTGCTCCGCGTCGAACGCGCCCAGCCCGTCCGCGCCGACCGCCGCCGTCAACGCGGTGTCGCAGTTGCCGGCCGGGAACTGCCAGTCCGGGTTGTGGACAAACCCCGCCGTCGGCGCCCCGTGGCTGTTCAGCGCGACAAACGTGCGCCCGGTCTGCATCGTGGCCAGCGTCGCCTTGTTCGCGCCGACGATCGGGTCGCAGGCGATCACCAGGTCGGCGCGGGCGATGTCCACCTTGGTGGTGTAGATCGCGTCCGGGCGGTTGGCGATCTGGATGTGGCTCCAGGTCGCGCCGCCTTTCTGCGCGAGGCCGCCCGCGTCCTGCGTGACGACACCCTTGCCTTCGAGGTGCGCGGCCATGCCCAGCACCTGCCCGATCGTGATCACGCCCGTGCCACCGACGCCCGCGACGACGATGCCCCAGGCGCTCTCCGCCACCGGCAGCACCGGCTCCGGCAGCGGCGGCAGGGCGCTCAGGTCACCGCGTTGCTCCTTCTTCGGCTTCTTGAGCTGCCCGCCCTCGACCGTGACGAAGCTCGGGCAGAAGCCCTTCACGCAGGAAAAATCCTTGTTGCACGAGTTCTGGTTGATGCGCCGCTTGCGGCCGAACTCGGTCTCGACCGGCTCGACGCTCAGGCAGTTGCTCTGCGCCGAACAATCGCCACAACCTTCGCAGACCAGCTCGTTGATGACGACGCGCTTCTCCGGGTCGGCCATCGTGCCGCGCTTCCTGCGGCGCCGCTTCTCGGTCGCACAGGTCTGGTCGTAGATGATCGCCGTCGTGCCCTTCAGCTCGCGGAACTGCTGCTGGACCGCGTCGAGTTCATCGCGGTGGTGCACCGTCACCCCCGGCGACAGCGCGACCCCTGCGTACTTCGCCGGCTCGTCGGTGACGATGACCAGCTTCGCCACACCCTCGGCGAGCAGGCTCTGCATGATCTGCAGCACCGAGTGCCCCTCCGGCCGCTCGCCGACACGCTGGCCGCCGGTCATCGCCACGGCGTCGTTGTAGAGCAGCTTGTAGGTGATGTTCACGCCCGAGGCGATGCTTTGCCGGATGGCGAGCAGGCCGCTGTGGAAATACGTGCCGTCGCCGAGGTTGGCGAACACATGCGTGTCGGTGGTGAACGGCGCCTGCCCGACCCAGGCCACGCCCTCGCCGCCCATCTGGCTGAAGGTGATGGTGCTGCGGTCCATCCAGGTCGCCATGTAGTGGCAGCCGATGCCGGCCAGCGCGCGCGAGCCTTCGGGGACGCGGGTGCTGGTGTTGTGCGGACAGCCGCTGCAGAACCACGGCGTCCGATCCCCGACCGCCGCCACCGGTGTCGCCAGCGCCCGCTCCTTCGCAGCGATCACGTCGAGCCGCTGGTCCATGCGCGCCGCGATGTCGGCCGGCACGCCCAGCCGCTTCAGCCGCTTGGCGATGGCCTTGGCGATGATCGCGGGCGTCAGGTCCGCCTTGGCGCGCAGCAGCCAGTTCTGGCTCGGGTTCGGCATCGACCACTCGCCGCCGGTCTGGTCCCCATCCGGCTCGTCGAACTTGCCGAGCACGTTCGGCCGCACGTCGCTGCGCCAGTTGTACAGCTCCTCCTTGACCTGGTACTCGATGACCTGGCGCTTCTCCTCGACGACGAGGATCTCCTGCAGCCCCTGGGCGAAGTCGCGCGTGATCGTCGCCTCCAGCGGCCAGACCACGTTGACCTTGTGGATGCGGATGCCGAGCGCGCGGCAGGTGTCGTCGTCCAGCCCGAGGTCGACCAGCGCCTGGCGCATGTCGTTGTAGGCCTTGCCGCTGGCGATCAGGCCGAAGCGGTCGTTGGGCGTCGCGACCACGTTGTAGTTCAGCCGGTTGGCGCGGATGTAGGCGAGCGCGGCGTACCACTTGTGGTCCATCAGCCGGGCTTCCTGCTCCAGCGCGGTGTCGGGCCAGCGGATGTGCAGGCCGCCGGGGGGCATCTGGAAATCCTCGGGCAGCAGGATGTTGACGCGGTCCGGCTCGACGCTGACGGACGACGAGGACTCCACGACTTCCTGGATCGTCTTCATCCCCGCCCAGACGCCCGAGTAGCGGCTGAGCGCCAGCGCGTGCAGCCCCATGTCGAGGATCTCCTGCACCGTGCTCGGGAAGAACACCGGGATGCCGCAGGCCTTGAAGATGTGGTCGCTCTGGTGCGCGGCGGTGCTGCTTTTCGCGACGTGGTCGTCGCCGGCGATGGCCAGCACACCGCCGTGGCGCGCCGTGCCGGCCATGTTGGCGTGCTTGAAGACGTCGGCGCAGCGGTCCACGCCCGGCCCCTTGCCGTACCAGAGGCCGAAGACGCCGTCGTGCTTTTTCGTCTGCGGGAACAGGTCGAGCTGCTGCGTGCCCCAGACCGCGGTGGCGGCGAGTTCCTCGTTCACGCCGGGCTGGAAGACGATGTCCTGCGCGGCGAGGTGTTTCTGCGCGGCCCAGAGCGACTGGTCGTAGGTGCCCAGCGGCGAGCCGCGGTAGCCGCTGATGAAGCCGGCGGTGTCCAGGCCGGCGGCCTTGTCGCGCGCCTGCTGCAGCATTGGTAGCCGGACCAGCGCCTGCACGCCGCTCATGAAGGCGCGGCCGTGGTCGAGCGTGTACTTGTCGTCGAGCGTGACCGCATCGAGTGCGCGGCGGACCGCATCAGGCAGAGGGGCGTTCATCGAAGGGCTCCAGCGCGGGCTGCCGGACGGGGCGGCCAATGCCGGAAAGTGTAGGCATCCACGCCCGACAGGTGTTTTCTTTTCATGCCCTGAATACACTGTGCCAAGCAAGCATTGCATTCAGGAGCGGTCATGAAAGAAACAGGATTGCCAGAAATATCTGATTCAGGGAAAACCCGTGGTTCTGCGGAGGGCGGACTCGACCGCTACGACATCGCCATCCTGGCCGAACTGCAGCGCGATGCGCGGCTGTCGAATGCCGAACTGGCCAGCCGGATCGGGCTGTCGGCAGCGCCCACCTGGCGGCGCGTCAAGTGGCTGGAGGACGAGGGCTACATCACCGGCTACCGCGCCGAGATCGACCGCCGCAAGATCGGCCTGGGCGTGCTCGCCTTCGTGCGCGTGGACGCCGAGCGCAACAACGCCGAGGCGACCCGCGCGCTGGAGGACGGCCTGCGCGCGATGCCCGAGGTCGTGTCCTGCCACTACATCAGCGGCACCGGCACCTTCGAGCTGCAGGTGGTGACCACCGACCTCGACGCTTACTCGCGCTGGGCGCGCGACACGCTGTTCAAGGTGCCCAACGTCAAGGACATGCACACCAGCTTCTCGCTGGGCGAAGTGAAAGCGGGCGCAGCCTGGCCGCTGTCGCACCTCATGCATTCAGGCGGGCGGGCCTGAGGGGTGGGAAAATTGCACGGAATCAGTGAAGATCGGGCTCGATATTCCCAAGCGCATTGACCATTCCGTGAACAGTTCCATCACCCCCGTGGCCGACTGGCTGCTCGGCCCCGCGGGGCCACAACGCTGGCGTGTCACCCAGAGCCTGCTGGCGCTGGGGGCGTATGCCGTGCTGGTGCTGGTGCTGGCCTGGCAGTGGCGCCTGGACCTGATCCGCACCCGTGCAGCGCTGCCGCTGGCGCTGGCGGTACTGGGCTGCGGGCTGGGCTTCGTGGCCGTGATGCGCAGCGGGCTGAATCTGGCGCTGCACCGGCGTTTTGGCTGGGAGCCCTCGCTGACGCTGGCCCAATCGATCGCCGGGCTGCTGGGGGCCGTGTGGGTCTACATGGTCGCGGGGCCGACACGCGGTGCGGCGATGGGGATGCCGGTGCTGGTGGTCGTGTTCGCGATGTTCCGGCTGGGTCCGCGCGAGGCGCTGGGGCTGGCGGCGGGGGCGCTGCTACTGCTCGGAGCGGCGTCGCGCTGGCTGACGCTGACGGACTCCTTCCACTTTCCGGCTGATGTCGAATCGGTGCACCTGGCTTACACCACCGCCGTGCTGGCAGGGGTCGTGCTGCTGGCGATGCGGGTGTCGCAGCTGCGCGAGCAGCACCATCGGCAGCGGGCCGAGCTGCAGCAGGCGCTGACCCGCATCAGCGAACTGGCCACCCGCGACGAGTTGACCGGTCTGCCCAACCGCCGCGCCATCCTCGACCAGCTCGCCACCGAAACCGCCCGCCACGCCCGCAAGAAGCTGCCGCTGGCGATCGCGCTGATCGATCTGGACCACTTCAAGCGCATCAACGACGCCCACGGCCACGCCGGCGGCGACCAGGTGCTGCGCGGTTTTGCGCACCGGGTCGAGTCCGAGCTGCGCGGTGGCGACGTGATGGCGCGCTGGGGCGGCGAGGAGTTCCTGCTGATGCTGCCCGACACCTCGATCGAGGCGGCGCAGCAGTGTCTGGGGCGGCTGCGCGACCGGCTGCGCTCCACGCCGTTCGACGAGGTGGCGCCGGGCCTGCTGCTCACCTTCTCGGCCGGCGTCACCGGCTGCCTCGGACAGGGCGACATCGACAGCGCGATCGAGCGCGCCGATCAGGCGATGTACCGCGCCAAGGAAGCCGGGCGCGACCGGACCGAGTCGAGCTGAGCACGGGCCACGCACGGGCTGGTGCGGTTCTCGCATGGGGGGCTGGAGGTGCACTGAACCGGTGCGACCACCTGAACCACCTGCAGGAGACCCCATGAACCGCAACGACGTCACCGAGCTGATCATCGAGACCAAGGTCCGCCAGGGCATTACCTGGGCGCAGGTCGCCGAGCGGGTGGGGCTGAGCAAGGAATGGGTCACCGCCGGCTGCCTCGGCCAGATGACCTTCACGGCGGAACAGGCTGCGGTGATCGGCGAGCTGTTCGCGCTGCCCGAGGAGGCGGTGCGCTGGCTGCAGGTGGTGCCGTACAAGGGCTCGCTGCCGACCTCGGTGCCCACCGACCCGCTGATCTACCGGTTCTACGAGCTGGTGAGCGTCTACGGCACGACCTTCAAGGAACTGATCCACGAGGAGTTCGGCGACGGCATCATGAGCGCGATCGATTTCAAGATGGACCTGCAGCGCGAGCCCGATCCGAAGGGCGACCGGGTCAGCATCACGATGTCGGGCAAGTTCCTGCCGTACAAGACCTACTGATCCTGCGGATCGACGTCACTTCGGCCACAGCACCCACAGCTTCAGCGGCTGCTTGGTGCGCCCGGCGCGTTCTTCCACGCCGTCGCCCCAGCCCCAGAAGTAGTCGGCGCGCACCGCGCCGGTGATCGCGCTGCCGGTGTCCTGCGCCAGCACGAGGCGCTGCAGCGGGCGCGGCGTGGCCGGGTTGGCGCTCCAGACCTGCGGCTCGGTGCTGGCCATCCAGACCGGCGTGCCGTAGGGGATGCTGTCCTTGTCAACCGCGATCGAGCGGCCCGGCGTCAGCGGCACGCCCTGCGCCCCCACTGCGCCGATCGCTGGATCGGCCAGCGGCTCCTCGCGGAAGAAGACATAGCGTGTGTTGACGGCCAGCATCTCCTTGACGCGCTGCGGGTTCTGGCGCGCCCACTGGCGGATCGCCGGCCAGCTCGCCTGTTCCAGCGTGAAGGCGCCCTGGTCGACCAGCCAGCGGCCGATCGACTGGTAAGGCTGGTCGTTGTGTCCCGCGAACGCCAGCCGCACCATGCGCCGCACACCGCCCGGCTCGGTGAAGGTCAGCCGGCCGGAGCCCTGGATCTGCACCAGCAGCAGGTCCATCGGATCGGCCAGCCAGGCGATCTCGCGGCCCTTCAGCGCCGCCTGCGCGGCGGGCTGGGTGTCGATCTCGCCGCGGGTGAACCAGGGTTTGCGCACGCCGTGGTCGGCCGGTAGCCCGTACACCGGCACGGTGTGGCGCTCGGTGCGCACGCGGCTGGCCTCCAGCAGCGGCTCGAAGTAGCCGGTCAGCAGGCCGTCGGGCTTGCCCTCGGCGCTTTCCACGCGCCAGGGCTGCAGCCGCGACTGGAGCAGCTGGCGCACCTGGGCCTCGTTCGGGCCGGGGCCGAGGCGGCGCACCTCGCGGCAGACCGCGTTCCACTCGGAGGCGAAGGCGAAGGGGCTGAAACTGACCGTGCCGGTGGCGATGCCGGCCGCCGCCAGGCCACGGCCGCTGGTGTTGCCGCCGTTGGCGGCGGTGATGGCCTTGTCGCAGCTGCGCTGCAGCGCGGGCCAGGCCATCAGCGTCTGGTCCGCGTCCCAGCCCGGCAGGTCCGACCACTCGCCGCGCACCCAGCGTCCGCGGGGCGTCGTGCGGATCTCGGCATCGGCGGCGGCGGGCGGCGCGGTCTGCACCGAGGGGGGGATGTCCAGCGGCGGCGCAGGTGGCTGGCGCGGGCCGCTGCCGCAGCCGGCCAGCGTGCCTAGAATCGCGGCCACCAAGGTGGCGCCGACCCGCTGGCGCACGCGGTGCGCGCTGTCGGCGCCGATCGAAAGGAACAAGGGCATGACGCTGATCATTCTGGAAGCACTGGGGGCCGGATTGCTGCTGGTGGGAATCGTCTGGTGGACCATGTTCTCGGGGCGCCGCGGTGGCGAGCGCATCGAGGACACCCCGGACAAGACGGACGGCCCGGACGACCGGCGACTGTAGCGCCTGCCGACCTCAGGCCGGGCGCAGAAAGCTGCCCGGTGCCGAACGCACCCGCTGCCGCAGCGCCGCATAGAGCCGCCCGCGGTCGCGCACCTTCAGCCCCCGCGAGCGCAGCGCCAGCCGGAAGGCCAGCGTGAAGCTCACCAGCACGTTGAGCGCGCCCGTCAGCGGAATGGCCGCCACACACCACCAGAAGGCCGGATCGTGCAGCACCGGCACCCCCAGCGTGCCCAGCGCGGCCGCGATCTGGCCCGCCGACAGTGTGACGTGGCGCACCTCGATCGGAAGCCCGAAGAAGGCGGCCAGTGTCGGCACCAGTCCGAGCATCATCCCCAGCGAGCAGTTGGCGGCCAGCCCCGAGATGTTCTCGCGCCACCAGCGTGACCAGCGCTGCGCCCGCTCGCTGCCCAGCCAGCGCACGATGCGCGGGTTGTGCGCGATGGCGCTGTCCAGCCGGTGGAAGACGAACCAGTTCTCCCACCAGCCCGCGATCAGGCTCGACAGGAACAGCAGCACGCCGGTGAAGGCCGCGTAGAGCAGGGTCGGCCCGAGCAGCGTGAGCTTGTCCAGCACGTGGTGGGCGGTCTGGGCGTCGATCAGCGGCGCGTCCTGCAGTTGCCAGGCGGCGAGCTGCATCAGCAGCACCACCGGCGCCACCACCAGCACATTGCCCAGGATGCCGGCGATCTGCGTGCGGATCAGGTGGGTGACCTCGTCGACGAAGTCCTCGGTGGCGGCGTCGCTGTCGACCACGCCTTCGAGCTTGGCGGCCATGGCGGGGGCCGTCATCGCCGGCTGCTTGGTGGCCACGGTCCAGTGCAGCAGGTGGATCAGCACGAAGCTGGCCGCGTAGTTGGTGCCGGTCCAGAAACCGGCCCAGAACGCCGAGAGCGTCAGCGCGCCGATGGCGAACTTCAGGAAGGTCGTGCCCGCGATCACCAGCCCGCCGCCGCAGGCGCGGCGCAGCATGTCGAAGTATTCGTCCCGGGTGCGGGTGATGTAGTGCTCGCCGGTGGCGGCGCTGCGCTCGGCGACCTTGCGGGCGAGCATGGCGTAGTGGTGCGAGAACAGCGCGCCGACGCTGCGCCGCGTCTGCACGCTGCGCGCAAAGGCCACCGTGAGCAGCTGCCACTCGCGCGCCGGCTCGGCGGCGGCCAGGCAGTTCAGCAGGGCCTCGATGCGGGCGATGCGCTCGTGGAGCTGCTCGATCTGGAACACCACGTCCACCGACACGCCCCAGGCGTCGAGGTGTTCGCGCACGCTGGCCGCGGCTGTTCGGCACGCGTCGAGCAGCACGCGCAGGTAATTGATCTGCTGCTGCTGTTCGTGTGGTGCGGCGGTGTCCACGGTCTCGCTGGCGTCGGAGAGCAGCGCAGCGGCCTGGGCCAGCTGGTGGAAGGGCCGGTCGGCCAGCAGCGTGGGATCGATGCGCGGCCGGATCGAGGCCGACAGCCCGACCGCCCGCACCTGGCTGGCCAGCATCTGCACCGAGTCGATCAGCGCCCGGTGCCAGTGTCCGCGCACATGGTCATCGACCAGCAGGCGCTCGATGCGCGCCAGCGTCGGGACATCGATGGCGGCGAGCCAGTCGGCGTCGTCGGGGTCGTGGAAGACCATCTGGAAGAGCTGGCCGAGGTCGCCGGTGTCGGGCGTGCCGGGCAGGGTGAGCAGGCGCAGCCGGTCGATCAGCTCGGCGCCAAAGCCCGAGCGTGGCGAGAAGCCGAAGTCCGCCAGCAGCGTGCCGGCGTCCGCGGTGGCGAAGACCGAGCGCAGCAGCACGCGGCAGCGCTGGGCCAGCAGGGGGTCTGCGTCCAGCAGGTCGAGCAGGTGGCCCAGCCGTGCCAGCGGCCGCGGTATCGGCGGGGCGCAGGGCATCGACCAGCGCGATCAGCCAGAGGTGGCGGTCGGCGCGCGGGGCGCCGGGGTCGGCGGTGTCGAGCAGGGTGGGCAGATCGGCGGCCGGGCGTGCGGCCCAGGCCGAGCGGAGGCGGTGCAGCAGCCCCGTCAATGCAGTGCGTGAGCTTGCGATAGCTCGAAGGCGGGGACGGGGGTGTCGAAGGGCTGCGCGTCTTCGGTCATGCAGAAGAAGGTGCCGCGCATCTGGCCGCGCGGTGTGGCGAGCCGGGTCCAGCTCGTGTACTCGAAACGCTCGCCCGGCTTGAGCACCGGCTGGTGGCCGACGACGCCCAGTCCGCGCACTTCCTCGGTGTGGCCGGCGACATCGGTGATGACCCAGTGGCGTCCGATCAGTTGCGCCACGGTGTCGCCGGTGTTGACCACCGTGATGGTGTACGAGAAGGCGTAGATCCCTTTCGACGTGTCCGAGTGTTCGGCGAGGTAGGCGGGGAGGACGGTGCAGGTGAACTGGGGATGCGGCATGGGCGGATGATAGACGCAAGGTTTCCGGCGCGTGTCACGGTTGGTGCGTGACGCGCCAGACCACATTGCCCACGTCATCGGCCACGAGCAGCGCACCACTGGCGTCCTGCGTCACACCGACCGGCCGGCCGCGGGCCCGCCCGGTCTCGTCCAGGAAGCCGTCCAGCACGGTGCGGGGCCAGCCGCTCGGCCGGCCGTCGACAAAGGGCACGTGGACCACCTGGTAGCCCGAGGGCGGTTGGCGGTTCCACGAGCCATGCTGCCCGACGACCATGCCGGTGCCGAGCACGGCCTGCAGCGGTCCCTGGTCGAGCCACGCCAGGCCGAGCGAGGCGGTGTGCGGGCCGAGCGCGTAGTCGGGGCGGCGTGCGCGGGCGACGGCGGCCGGGTTGGGCGGCTGGACGCGGGTGTCGACGTGGTCGCCGTAGTAGCTCCAGGGCCAGCCGTAGAAGGCGCCGGGCTCGACCGCGGTGAGGTAGTCGGGCACGAGGTCGCTGCCGAGTTCGTCGCGCTCGTTGACCACGGTCCACAGACGGGGCGCGGCGCCTGGCGTCCAGGCCAGACCGACGGGGTTACGCAGGCCGCTGGCGAAGATGCGCGATGCGCCGCCGGGCAGGTCGATCTCGTGGACCGCGGCCCGTCCGGCTTCTTCGGCGAGGCCGTTCTCGGCGACGTTGCTGTTCGAGCCGACGCCGACGTAGAGGTGGCGGCCATCGGGGCTGGCGATCAGACTCTTGGTCCAGTGGTGGTTGCGCGGGCCGCCGGGCAGGCCGACCAGCCGGGTCGGCGCCTCGCTGGCCTGCACGTCACCGTCGCGGTAGGGCACCGACACCACGGCGTCGGTATTGGCCACGTACAGCCGGCCGTCGACCAGCGCCATGCCGAACGGGGAATGCAGCCCGGCGAGGAAGACGTGCCGCGTCTCGGCCTGGCCATTGCCATCGGCGTCCCGCAGCAGCAGCAGGCGGTCGGCGCTGGGTGCGCGGGCGCCGGCCCGGCCCATCAGGTAGCGGGTCACCCAGGCGCGCAGCCCCGTCTCGGCGGGCTTGGCGGGGGCGTTGGTCTCGGCGACGAGGATGTCGCCGTTGGGCAGGCGGTAGAGCCAGCGCGGGTGGTCAAGCCCCTCGGCGAAGGCCTGCACCGCCAGACCGGGCGCGGGTGTGGGCATCTGACCTGCTGGCCAGCCGACCGCCGGGGCGATCACCGCCGTCGGCAGCAGCGTGCGCACCGGGGGCGGCAGCACCGGATTCGGGCCGGTGCCGTCGCGCACGGTGAGCCGCGCGGTTTCACCGCAGGCGCTCAGGCCGGTGAGGGCCAGCACCGCCAAGCCCAGGGCCAAGGGGAGGCGGACAGCGGGACGTCGTGACATGGGCATATGGCGACCTTCTTCATCTGGATTCCGGGCTCAGGCCGGGCTGGCGCGCAACTGGGTGTTGAGGGTGTCGATCAGGACGGACCAGTCGCCGTCCTCCTGCAGCTTCTCACGGATCAGCGCGCTCTGCGAGGGCGACCAGAACGGCGCGTCGAACAGCCGGGTCTCCAGTGGCAGCGGCCGGTGCTGCGCGATGAAGGCGCGGATGGCGGCGGGATCGTCGTCCAGGCCCAGCTGGGCGAAGAGTTCCTTCATCGAATGGAAGAGGCTGTCCATGGTGCGATCTCCTGTGGTGCAAACAAGATCATGCGGCGCATGCTGTTTCTGCAGCCGCATGGCGCTCCCGGACCCCTGCCGGTGACGCGGTTATCGATGGAGGATGGTCAGCCCTTGATCAGCAGCTGGTTGTCGACGCTGTGCACGCCCTTGACGGCCTTGGCCAGTGCCGTGGCCCGCTCGCGTGCCACCGTGCTCGGTGCGGTGCCCCGCAAGGTCACGGCGCCAGCGGTGGTGTCGACGTTGATCGACAGGGCGCTCAGCGTCGGGTCCTTGGCCAGCTCGGCGTTCACGGACGTGGTGATGGCGGCGTCCTGGGCCTTCTGGACCGCCGCATCGGCTGCATTGGAGGTCTTGTCGGCGGCCTTGTCGAGCGCTTCCCCGGTACGTGCTTTCAGATCGGCCGTTTCCTGGCGCATCTTTTCGGCAGCGGCGTCGGTCTTCTGTTCGGCGGAGTTCACCGCGGCATCGACCTTCTGGCCGACGGTGCGGTCGTCCTGCTTGCCGCAGGCGGCCAGCAGCACCAGGGACGAGGCTGCGGCCAGCACGGCCCAGCGCAGACGGGTAGACGAGGCGGTGGCGACGGGAGTGGTGGAGGTGCGGGTGGAGTCCATGGGAAGTCCTTTCAGTCGTTGGCAATGCATGGCCTCAGCGTAGGCGCCGGATGGCCTGCGCACCATCGGCCAGCGTGCCGCCGCCGTGTCGGCGCCGTCCGACAGCGGACCCGCGTCCAGTTCAGCGCCGCTTGGCTGGTGTCGGTACCGCCTTCCCGGCCTGCCCGTGCACCAGCCGGGTGCAACCAGCGACCGCGGGCGCCCCGCTGTCGCCCCCCATGTCCAGCAGCGGCAGCAGCCCCGCCAGCGGCGTGACCAGCGCCAGCAGCGCCGCCGGCCCGAGCCGGGCGAGCAGCGCGCCGCGTTCGAGCTGGACCCGGGGTGCGGCAAACGTGCCCTCCACCCGCAGCGGCGAGCGCAGGCTCAGCGGGCTGAAATCCTTCGGATGCACCCGCGCCGTCAGCGCCAGCGTTTCGTTGACGAACGAGGACTGGCCTTCCACCCAGAGCGTGGAGTCGCGGGTGTCCACCATCAGGAGGGTCGGGGTCAGTTGTCCGTCGTGGATCCGGAGATCGGCCGCGCCGCAGGTGACCGGCAGCACATCGTCGCCGACCAGCAGCACCCCCAGCCCCTGCGCCAGGTCCAGTCCAGCCACTTCGACCAGCAGGTGCGAAATGGTGCCCTGCGTCCACAGCAGCACCGCGCGCCCGTTGGCCGTGGCCAGCAGCTCGGCCGTCGAGCGTCCGCGCCCGGCCACCTGCAGGGTCATGCCGAGCTTCCCGCTGGCATAGGGCGGCTGGCCCGGTCGGTTCACGGCGCGGACCCAGTGTTCGAGCCGCAGGTCGCGCACCTGCAGGGTGGTGTCCCAGCGGGCGGGGGTCTGCCGGCCGTCGAGCTGGAGGCGGCCAGTCACCCGGCCATCGGCCAGTCGGGCGGTCAGCGCGTCCAGCACCAGCACGCCGGCGTCCAGCCGCAGCCGGGTATCGAGTGCCTGCACGGCCTGCAGCGCCGGGGTGCCGAGGTCGAGCCGCGCCACGGACAGCTGCACATCGGCGTCCATCGCCCGCAGCGCGGCCAGGTCGAAGGGGCGGTCCGGCAGGGTGCGGTGGCGGCGTCCGGCCGGGGCGGGGGTGCCGGCGGGGGCTGCGCCGATCGCGGGCGCCAGATCGCGCAGCTGGAACAGCGGGCTGACGAGCGACCCGGTCACCCGGCCCCGCCCGCCGACGGTGTCGTGGTGCACCTGCCCGTGGACGCTGCTGCGGCCCACGGTGGCGAGCACGATGTCCAGATCCCAGCGGTTCGCGTGGTGCGCCACGCTGCCGGCCGCGGCAAAGGGATGGGTGGCCGGCAGTGTCAGGTCGAGCGCCCGGCCGACCGGCGCCAGCGACAGCCCGCCGATGCCGAAGGTGCCGCGCAGGCCCTCCAGCGTCGACAGGCTCCCGGCCCGCCCGTCGAAGGCCAGCGCGGCCTGACCGACCTGCAGGTTGAACGTCAGCCCGGTCTCCACGGGATCCGCCCCCGACACCCAGGGCAGCGGACCCTCGGTGTGCAGCGCCGCGGTGAGGGCCTCCTTGCGCAAGCGGCCAGTGGCGCTGGCCTGGATGCCCGGGCCGGCCGCCCCTTGCGCCAGCGAAAAGTCCAGCGCCAGCTTCAGCTGCCGGGTGTCGTCCTGCAACTGCGCGGTGCCGTTCTGCACGGCCAGCGTGCGCACCTGCACCGGTGGCGGCGGCACGTCCGTGTCGGGCGCCCCGTTGCCGATCTGCCAGGTGGCGCGGCCGTCCTGGTCGCGCAGCAGGTCCAGCGCCAGACTCCCCGCCTGCAGGCGCTGCACGACCAGATCGCCGCCACGCCAGCCGGTCAGCAGATCGCGGTAGCGCAGGTCGAGCTGCACCGTCTGCGCGTCCAGCGTGGGCGGGCGGCTGGCGGCCCAGGCGGGTGGCGCCACCTGCAGCCGGTCGGCCTGGAGCCGCACTCCGCCGAGCAGATGGAGCTGCAGCCGGCTGGTTCCGTCCGCGCCGAACTGCACCGTGCGCCCGAGCCGGTCGCTCAGGACACGCGCCAGGGGCGGCGCCAGCCACGGCCAGCCCGCCCACTCGCCCCAGGCGAAGCCGATGCCGAGCAGCGCGAGCAGGCCCAGCCCGCCGAGCAGGGGGCGGCCGGGGCGCCAGCGCGGGGTCATGCCCGCTCCGCCACCATGCCGCGGTAGGAGCCGAGCGCGTGGGCATAGACCCAGGTGAACTCCGCCCCCAGCAGGAAGATCTGCGCCGAGTAGTAGACCCACAGCAGCAGCACCACCAGCGAGCCGGCCGCGCCATAACCCGCTGCGGCGCCGCTGGTGGCGATCAGCAGGCCGATGACATGGCGACCCGCGGTGAGCAGGCCCGCGGTCACCAGTGCGCCGATCCAGACGTCGGTCCAGTCGATGCGGGCGCGCGGCATGATCTTGTAGATCATCGCGAACAGCAGCGTCATCAGCGCGAAGCTGGCGACCTGCCCCGCCACGCCGGCAAAGGCCTCGCTCAATCCCGGTGCCCACCAGTGCTGCACGACCGCCAGCACGGTGTTGAGCAGCAGCGACACGACCAGCAGGAAACCCACCCCCAGGATCAGCCCGAAGGACAGCACCCGTGCCCGCAGCAGGCTCCACAGGCCGCTGGCCGGCCGTGCGGGCGCGCGCCAGATGTGGTCGAGCGTGTCCTGCAGCTCGGCGAACACGGTGGTGGCGCCCACCAGCATCAGGCCGAGGCCGAACAGCGTGGCCACCAGGCCGTCGGTCGGGCGGTTCACGCTGGCCAGCAGCGCCTGCAGCGAGACCGCGCCGGCCTCGCCGATGAGGCCGCGCATCTGGGACTCGATCTCGCCGCGGGCGGCTTCCGGTCCGAACACCAGCCCGGCCACCGAGATGACGATGAGCAGCAGCGGCGCCAGCGAGAACAGCGTGTAGTAGGCCAGCGCCGCGCCCATGCTGGCCGCGCGGTCGTCGATCCAGGCCTCGACCGCGCGGCGCCCCAGCAGGATCCAGCACGACCACCCGGGGGTGGGGGGCGCCGCGGGATCGGCCTTGGCGTGTGCGAGGGGTGGCATGGCGGGCATCGGGGACAAGGCGGTGGGCAACAGGGGCGGGATTCCGGGCCCCACCGGACGCGGCGGTGCCTGGGTCCATCCTGGGTGGCGGAGTGCCTGGTCCACGTCAGCCCCGACTTCGCCTTGCTGTAGGACAAGGGCGCGAAATCCCGTGGCGGCGAGGGCCTGCTGCGGTGCGTCCTATACTGATTTCCGATCCGATTCCATCCCGAATCGACCCCGATCCGACAGGCCCGACCATGACCGACCTCACCCTCCCCATCACCGGCATGACCTGCGGCGGCTGCGTGCGCAGCGTCACCGCCGTGCTGCAGGCGCTGCCCGGCGTCGAATCCGTCAACGTCACGCTGACGCCCGGCCAGGCGCAGGTGCGCTACGACGAGGCGCAGGTCTCGTCCGCCCAGCTCGCCACCGCGGTCGAGGACGCGGGCTTCGAGGTGACCGCCTGACATGTCCGCCTCCCCGACCGCTCCCTACTTCGAGATCAACGGCTACCAGGCCCGCGCGCAGATCGGCTGCGCGCCGGACGAGCATGGCGTGGCGCAGGGCGTGGTGATCGACCTGCGCGTGCACCTGTTCTTCAACCCGGCGCTCTACCTCGACCGCTACGCCATGCCCTACGACTACATGGCCGCGGTGGACGCCATCGCCACCACGCTGGCCGAGGGGCACCACATCCTGCAGGAATCGCTGGCGCTGAAGATCGGTCGCCGCGTGCTGGCCAGCGAGCATGTCGAGCGCGTGGACGTGCGCGTGCGCAAGACCGAGCGCTACGACGGCGTCGAGAGCATCGGTTTCTTCACACCGGTCGACCGCGACCTGCTGATGAAGGTGGACGCCACTGCCCGGGCGCTCGCGTGAGCGCGGGGCCGGTGCGCATCGCCCTCGTCACTGGCGGGCATGCGCGCGTCGGCCGGGCGATCTCCGAGGCGCTGGCCGCCCGCGGCTGGCGCGTGCTGCTGCACGCCTTCCGCGGCACCGCCCGTGCCGAGGCGCTCGACCAGTTGCTCAACCCGCCGCCGCACGGGCCGATGGGCGTCTGGCAGGCCGATTTCTCCGACACCGCCGCGACGCTCGCCTCGTTCGAGACCCTGCTGGTCACGCTGCCCGCCGAGGCCGAGCTGGCGCTGGTCCACAACGCCAGCGCCTTCGAGAACGACGACCGCGACTCGGTGACGCTGGCGCGTTTCCGGATGCACCACGCGGTGCACTACGAGGTGCCGCTGCTGCTGACGCTGGCGGCGGCGCGGCGCTTTCCCCGCGGGCAGGCGCTGATGGTGCTCGACCAGAACGTCGCCAACCTGCACGACCAGTTCCTGAGCTACTGCCTGTCCAAGGGCGCGATGCACGCGGCGCTGCCACGGCTGGCGCTGTCGCTGGCGCCGTTCCGTGTCAACGCGGTGGCACCGGGGCCGACACTGCCGCTGCCGGACGCGGACCTGGCTGCGTTCGAGGCGGCGGCGCGGGCGACACCGCTGCAAGGCGCGGTGGCGCCCGAGGAGGTGGCCGACGCGGTCGCGTGGCTGCTGGACGCGCGGCGCGTCACGGCACAGACGGTCTTCGTCGATGCCGGTCAGCATCTGAAACAGTGGCGCGAACCCGCCGCTCCGGGCGCCTGAAACAGCCCTTGCGGCCACGCTGTAACCCGTCTGTTCCCTAGAATCCGGGGCATGACGACCCCCACCTACCGCATCGCCCCCTCCATCCTGTCCGCCGACTTCGCCCGTCTGGGCGACGAGGTGAAACACGTGCTCGCCGCCGGCGCCGACTGGATCCACTTCGACGTGATGGACAACCATTACGTGCCCAACCTGACCTTCGGGCCGATGGTCTGCCAGGCGCTCAAGAAGCACTCGGTCAAGCCCGACGGCACGCCCGCCCCGATCGACGTGCACCTGATGGTGTCGCCCGTCGACGCACTGGCCCAAGCCTTCTGCAAGGCCGGCGCCGATCTGGTGAGCTTCCACCCCGACGCCTCGGCGCACGTGGACCGCACGCTGCAGCTCATCCAGGCCGAGGGCGTGAAAGCGGGTCTGGTGTTCAACCCGGCCGAGCCGCTGGACGTGCTGGAGTGGGTGATCGACCGGGTGGACCTGATCCTGATCATGAGCGTGAACCCCGGTTTCGGCGGCCAGAGCTTCATCGACAGCGCGCTGCGCAAGATCGAGAAGGCCCGCAAGATCATCGACGCCAGCGGCCGCGACATCCGGCTGGAAGTGGACGGCGGCATCAAGATCGACAACATCCGCCGCGTCGCCGATGCGGGCGCCGACACCTTCGTCGCCGGCAGCGCCATCTTCAACACGCCCGACTACGCCCGCGTGATCGACGCGATGCGCACCGAACTCGCCCGCTGATCCGCTGATCCGACACAAAGGTTCGCCCATGTCCGCCATCTGGTCTGCCCACTGGTCCGCCGCCGAGCCCATCCAGGCCCACGCAGCGCCTGCTGCCGATGAACGCCAGCACCCGCTCGCGCCGCTGCGCGTGCTCGACCTGTCGCGCCTGCTGCCCGGCCCGATGGCCTGCAAGCATCTGGCGGACCTGGGCGCGCAGGTGCTCAAGGTCGAGCCGCCGCTGCCCGGCCGACCCGGCTTGCCGGGCGATGACGCGGCCTACATGGGCCCGGGCGAAGACGGCGTCTCGCACTTCTACCGCGTCGTCAACCACGGCAAGCGCCGCCTCGTGCTCGACCTGAAGCAACCGGAGCAGCTCGCCACGCTGCGCGCGCTGGTCGCCGAGGCGCACGCGGTTGTCGAAGGCTTCCGGCCCGGCGTGATGGAGCGGCTCGGCCTGGGCTACGAGGCGCTGCGGGCGATCAACCCCGCCATCGTGCTGACCAGCATCAGCGGCTACGGGCAGGAGGGGCCGCTGCGGCTGGCGGCCGGGCACGACCTGAACTACCTGTCGCTGGCCGGCGTGGTCGACCAGACGCGCACGCCCGACGGCCGCCCGGTCTTCAGCCACCTGCAGATCGCCGACCAGCTCGGCGGCGCGCAGACCGCGGCGATCGGCACGCTGGCCGCCGTGCTCGGCGCGCAGTGGACGGGGCAGGGGCGCTGGGTCGATGTGTCGATGACCGACGCGGTGCGCCAGCACCAGGTGATCCTCGGCACCGACGCGCTGGCCGACGGCGAGTCCCCCGCACCGGGCGCGTCGTTGCTCAACGGTGGCGTGCCTTGCTACAACCTCTACCGCTGCGCCGACAACCGCTGGCTGGCGGTCGGGGCGCTGGAGCTGAAGTTCTGGCAGGGCGTGTGCGCGGTGGTCGGGCGTGAGGACTGGGCCGCGCGGCACTGGAGCCTCGGGGAAGCGCCGGGCAGCGAGGCGGCGCGGGCGCTGATCGACGAGCTGGGGGCGCTGATTGGCAGCCGGCCGCTGGCGGTGTGGGTCGAGCGGTTCGCGGGCGCGGATTGTTGTGTCACGCCGGTGCTGGGGGCGCATGAGGCGCTGTTCGGGCGGGGGGCGGTGACGGTGGGCGAGGGGATGCAGCGGTTGACGGCGCCGGCGGTGACGCTGCGTTGATGCGAGCCGGGGTGTTCCTCGGCGTCATGCGGTGTTGTGCCAGTTGAGCCACTGCAAGCCCGGCAGGCTCACATCGGCGGGCAGAGGCGCTGCGCTGTCTTCGCGCAAGGGAAAGTCGGCAAAACGCCCAGCCAGTTCGAGGCAGTCCTGGGGCCATTCGTGGCGGCGTGCTTGCGGATGATCTTCGCTATCCAACATTCGAGTTAGGCATTCCTATGCGCTGGCATGCAACACTTTTTCCACTTCAGTCCGGACCCACACGTACAAGGATTATTTCTGCCCATCTTTGTTTTTGAAAGAGCCGGGGCCGTTATGCCATTCGGGCGTTGCTTTCGGGGAGCGAGGCTGGAGTGGTGCTGAATACTGGTTACATCTGCGAGAATTCGGCCCTCACTAATAAGTTCTTGAGCGTGTATGCGTTCCTCCTCGGTGAGTTCTCCGCATTCAATCGCGAGAATGTCTTCCGAGCGGCCCTCACAATCTTGCGGCTCCATTCCAATCAAAATGATCATCTTGAAATTTGGGTGCCGGTACTGAATAACCGCCGCATAGGCATGCAGAAGATTCACACGCTGACTTCGATACTCTGAGTAGTCTTGGTCCTTCTCGCGCGGAAAGAGAACGAGAACAAAGACCGAACCGTCGTTTAGCGGAGAGGGGCACATTCTGGAGCTGCGCGCGGCCGCTGGCGTTGTCCGGAGCTTCTCGATGAATTGCTCGGCAAGTATTCGGCGACCAAAGCGGTTTTCCTTCGCTAGCAACCTGACCACCCGTTCGTGATTTGCAGTGGGCTGATCTTGCTCAAGGGCGACCGTACCAGCAGCGATATGCTCCGCAAAATTCTCAATGAGTTTGTCCCAGAAGTAGCTAACTTTGTTCGCCTCTCGCATTTTCATCCTCTGCGGGGAGGATGCGTAGTCGTTCCACAAGCCTTCGCTCAGTGCAATTTGCTCAATATCTTTCGGTATTCGAAGCGGGAGACGGAGGGGATCATCTACGATCAGGCCTCCGCTCAGAATGTAATGGGCTAGAAGTTCCTCTTCTCCAGGTGACGATTGCAAGATCCCGGACCTAATGAAGGCTTCCTTCGCGCTCAGGTACTTGACGAAATCTGCCGTTGTGTCGAGTTCTTCAAGGAGCAGGCTAAGCGTCAGCTCATCCAGAACGTGGACAAATGTCTTCCGAGGATCGATATCATTTATTACAAAGGGCAGTTTGCTAACGTCGCTGTCTGCAAGATGAGGCACCAGCATCAATGAGCCTGAACTCTGGCCGTTGAAATATCGTTGAGCTGGTATTGCCGAGTTCTTTGTTACGGCGACTAGATGGAAGCGAAGGAGATTGGTTGGTCCGATGGCCAGAGGGAATGCACTTTCACACTTCGCATCCATGAAAACGCGAGAAGGTTGTTCACGTAGCCACTTTTCGGCTCCATGGAGTTGCTGTGCCGATTCCTTTATTGCCCGCGTGTGCCATCGATTCCAGGCAATTGGCAAGTCGACGTTAAGCAATTTCAAATAAGTTAAATACTTAAAATTCAAACTTATATTTTTTGCCAAATCCATCGAGAATTTCAGCGACATCCTGTTCAAGAACCACTTTATCCCGACGCTTTGCTTTCATCCAAGTGTATTTCATCTTGTG
>NZ_CAWURG010000046.1:0-3953 GCF_963924895.1 uncultured Sphaerotilus sp. | reverse complement strand
CGCGAACTCGTCTCGTTGCAGTAGTTCCACACGAAGTTCACCTCACGCGCCATCAAGGACAGCACGCCAGCGTGCTTGTCCTTGATGCGCAGCTTGAGGGTCTTCACGGCTTCCATCCGGCAACTGTATTTCCATACATGTCGGTTGACAAGCCGTCCCGGTTTGAACGCTCGACCCCGGGCTGAACCCCGGGGCTTGTCGCTTCGTCCGGGTCACACCGTGGATTTCCTTGGATTGCCTCAAAATTAGGCACCCAGGGAAACGCCCGGCGTCACTGCATTCTTCACGGCATTCAGTCACGCCCTTCGCGCAGCTGCACCACCTGCACCTGGTTCACCGGCGTTCCGGTGTTGCCCCAGGCGCTGCGCACATGGGTGGTGATGGCGGCGATGTCGGCGTCGTCCAGCACATGGCCGAAGGGCGGCATCCCGTGCGGGCGTGGACGGCCTGCGGTGGACGGGCCGTAGCCCCCCTGCAGGATCACGCGCACGAGGTTGGTCGGGTCCGTCATCGTCACCGCGCGGTTGCCGGCCAGCGCGGGAAAGGCGCCGGGCTGGCCCTCGCCGCGCTCGCCGTGGCAGGTGGCGCAGTGGTCGGCGTAGAGCTTGGCACCGCGGTCGAGCGTGCGGGGGTCGGCGGGACGCACCCGCGGCGGCTCGGCGGCCGGGCGCACGGGCAGGTCACGCAGGAACACGGCCATCGCCTGCGCGTCGGCCAGGCTGAGGTGCTGTGTGCTGCGGGCGACGACCTCGGCCATCGGGCCGGTCACGACCGCGCCCACGCTGGGCGCCACGCCGTCGCGCAGCAGGCCCACCACGTCCGCCACCGGCCACGCGGCGACGCTGGCTTCGGCGGCGAGCGTCAGCGCCGGGGCGTACCAGCCCTGGCCCGGGATCGGCGCGCCGTCGAATGCGCGGCCGTCGATCGTCGCACCCATCGCGTTGCGCGCGCCGTGGCAGGCGGTGCAGTGGCCCAGACCGTTGACGAGATAGGCGCCGCGGTTCCATTCGGCGGATTTCGCGGGCTGCGGCGTGTAGGTGCCCGGCTTGAAATACAGCGCGCGCCAGACCTTCAGCGCCAGTTGCGAGTCGTACGGAAACTCCAGCGCGTTCGGCGTGTTTGGCCGATCCACCGCGGGCACGCTGCGCAGGAAGGCGAACAGCGCGTCGCTGTCCTCGCGCGTGACCTGCGTGAAGTGCGGATAGGGGAAGGCTGGTGTCAGCATCCGCCCGTCGCGGGAGCGGCCGTGGTGCAGCGCGCGCCAGAAGTCGTCGGTGCTCCAGGCGCCGAGGCCGGTGGTGGCGTGCGGCGTGAGGTTGCCGCCGTAGACGGTGCCGAACGGTGTGCGCAGCGCCTCGCCGCCCGCGTAAGGCGCTTCGCCGCGGCGGGTGTGGCAGGCGGCGCAGTTGCCGGCCTGCGCGAGGTAGCGGCCACGGTCGATCGTCGCCGCGTCGGTCGCGACAGGACGCGGGTTGGCGGACGGCGGCGCGTCAGCCGAGTCGCGCCACGCGATCGCCGCCGCGCCCAGCGCCAGCACGCCGAGCAGGCCGCCCAGGCCCCAGGTGAGGACGCGCTTCATTGCACACCCCCGCAGTCCATCGGCAGCGGCTGCGCCAGCGCCGAACGCTCCACTGCCTTCGACGGCACCGGCACAGGCTGCGCCGCCAGCCATGCAGCGACCGCAGTGGTGTCGGTGGAGGTGAGCTTGCGGGTGATCTTCGCCATGCAGTCCGGCGCAGCAGCGTGGCGCTGGCCGGCCTGCCAGGCGCCGAGCTGCGCGTTCAGGTAGTCACGCGGCAAGCCGAGTAGGCCCGGAATGGCCGGCGCCACCCCGGTCATCGCGTCGCCGTGGCAGCGCACGCAGGCGGGAATGTCGCGCGCGGCATCACCCTTGAGCACCAGCGCCCTGCCTTGCGCCAGCACCGCTGCGGCCAGCCCCGGCGTGGCCGGCGGCGGATACGGCACCTCCAGCGATGCGAAGTGCTCGGCGATCTCGCGCAGGTAGTCGTCGCTCAGATGGTCGAGCAGGTGCGTCATCGGGCGGTACTGGCGGCGGCCGTCGCGGAAGTTGACGAGCTGGTTGAACAGGTAGCCCGCGGGCTTGCCAGCGATGCGCGGGAAGTAGCCGTCGGGCGTGGCGCGGCCCTGCTTGCCGTGGCAGGCGGTGCAGGCGGCGACGCGGGCGGTCATGCCCTGGGGATCAAGGGGCGCCGCGGCGTGTACAGCGGCCCCCAGCAGCGCCAGCGTGGCAGCCAGCAAGGTTCGGATTCGGGTGTGGATCATCGTTTTTCGACTATCGATCGTCGGATTGATTCGTTCTCCGACGGAGGTGGGCTGCCTAGCATCCGTTCATCCAGATCGATCCCCTTGCTGAACGGAACCTCCCGATGCTACGCCGCCAGACCCTGATCGCCGCCCTCGCTTTCACGCTCGGCGCCCCGCTGGCCCACGCCAAGGACGTCACCCTCCTCAACGTCTCCTACGACCCGACACGCGAGCTGTACCAGGACTTCAACAAGGCCTTCGCCGCCCAGTACAAGGCCAAGACCGGCAACACCGTGACGGTCAAGGGCTCGCACGGCGGCTCGGGCAAGCAGGCCCGCTCGGTCATCGACGGGCTGGAAGCCGACGTCGTCACGCTGGCGCTGGCCTACGACATCGACGAGCTGAGCGACCAGGCCAAGCTGCTGCCGCGCGACTGGCAGAAGCGCCTGCCGCACAACAGCGCGCCGTACACCTCGACCATCGTGTTCCTGGTGCGCAAGGGCAACCCGAAGGCGATCAAGGACTGGGACGACCTCGTGAAGGCGCAGTTCAGCAGCGCCCGCAAGGACAACGGGGGCACCCCAGCATGAGCATCGAATTGACATCCTCCCCGCCCTAAAGGACGGGGATTCCTCCTGCGAGACGCGCATGCCCGCGCGCGGCGATGTTTTTGGCGGCGTTCACGTCGCGGTGGTGTTCCGCTCCGCAGTCGCAGCATGTCCACCGCCTTATTCCAAGCCCTGTCCTACCTTTCGGACTGCTCGCAGGTATGACCCCGCAGCTCGAACAAGTCTGGGTTGTGTAGGCTTCATTCACCTCTTCGAACACGACGCCGGCCTGATGGCTCTTGTATTCCAGCATCGTCTTCAACATCGACCATCCGGCGTCCAGCGTGGACTTCGCCATCTTGGTCTTCACCAGCGCACCGGCCTGCACATTGCCCACGAAGATCGCCGCATTGCGCTCGACCAGCCCGGTGCTGAACTTGTGCATCGCGTCCTTGCGGATGTTCGCAATCTTCGCGTGGATCGCGCGGACCCGGCCTTTCTTCTTCGCCCGCTGGGCGATCCCGAGCGCCGTTTGGTGCTTGCGGTACAAGCCGGATGCCAGCTCTTCGCCGTCCGAGCATGTCGCCGCCGTCTTCAGTCCCAAGTCGATCCCCACCGATCCGACGCCTTCCGACTTCGGTACGTCGACCTTGACGCATACGTTCAAGTACCACCGTCCGCGCGCGTCCTGCGCGAACGTTCCCGCCCGCAGATTGAACCGGCTCAGCCCGTAGCTGTCCCACAGGCCGAACTTGTGCCCGCGAAAGGCGACCTGCCCGGCCTTGTACTTCGCGCCGCCCGCCTTGAACGGAATCCAGCCCAGCGAATAGTTCGCCGACTTCTCGTTCGACACCCGCCAGTTCAAGCGCGATTTCCTGAACTGCTTGCGCCGGGTGGCGTATTCCTCGCACACCAGTTGCACCGTCGCGCTACCTACCCGCACGCCCTCGCACTTCGAGTACCCGGCCGTGAGCTTCTGCAGGTCGAACCCGCTGAAGAACTCGCGCCGCTCCCGGATCGCACGCGAACTCGTCTCGTTGCAGTAGTTCCACACGAAGTTCACCTCACGCGCCATCAAGGACAGCACGCCAGCGTGCTTGTCCTTGATGCGCAGCTTGAGGGTCTTCACGGCTTCCATCC